>JANQEZ010000351.1 GCA_028278115.1 Clostridia bacterium | reverse complement strand
CGACTTCCATGGTTTTTGCTGTTCTGGCTGCCTCTTTAGCACATTTCTCAATATCAATGTGCTTGTAAAGCTCAAAGCCCATATGACTCCCAGGACTGCAAGAGCCCGACTGCATTTCGCCATTGGCAGTTGCAATTGCTTCAATCATTGTTCTTGTACGTATTCTCTTATCCTCTATAAATGTGCCTTCTGAATTAGCAATTAATACCTTTTGCTCATAGTCCAAATATCTAACCTTAACCTGGGATATGACTTCATCATAATCCTTAGCAGCATTATATGCAATTTTCATTAAATCTATCTTTTCAGAGTTTGTGATGGAGCTAGGAGAAACTACAATTCTATGCTTGTTTTCAATATCTTTTCTCATTAAATCAATTACAGTATCTTTTTTAGTCCCTTTGATTGCCGCCGCTGTTTCCATAGCCACCTTAATCAAATTTTCCCTTGACGAGTCATTGGTATATGCATAGACACTTTTTATCCCGTCAAAGATTCTTATTCCTACGCCATAATCTCTACCTGATATTGTGTTTTCTACCTTTCCACCTACAAGGTAAATAGATGTATTAAGTTTATCCTCTACAAAGACCTCAGCAAAAAGTCCTCCTGTAGAAAGGGAAGCATTTATTACATCTTCAAGAAGCTTTTTATTTAGCACTTTATTCCCTCCTCAATTTAAGTTTTAATCATATAATTTTTTTTATTTATATTATTAATATTTTTTAATAATTATCATTATACCTGATTTTTGTCATATAAAAAAGACTAAGCTCTAAAACTTAGCCTTTAAATGATAGAGTTTTTTATTTTTTCCAAATCTTTGTTACTAAAATCGTCATATCATCATCTATATTATTTCCCTTTTTTTCTATGGCTGTATTCAATATTTCATCGGCGATACTTTGAGGATTTCTTTTATTTGATTTACTTAAAACATCTACAATCCAGTTGGTTTTATCTATAAAATTTTTATCGGCATCTAGTATTCCATCGGTCATTGTTATTACAAAGTCTCCATCCTTTAGCTTTACTATTTTGCTGTCTAGGAATATTTCACTTAAAATCCCAGCAGGAAGTGAGGAGGATTCTATAACTTCCAAATCTCCATTCTTTCTCTTTATAAAGGAAGCAACTGCTCCATTTTTTATAAACTCTGCTTTACCGGTACAGAGGTCTATTATGGATAAGTCTATTGTTGAAAAGGCTTCATCTAATGACTTTGACATAAGTACTGAGTTAATGGTATTGATAATTATGTCCTTACTAAAGCCTGCTTCCATTAATTGCTCTAATAAAGTTATTGTGGCCATGCTTTCCTTGGCTGCTCTTTCGCCAGAGCCCATTCCATCACTAATGGCAACCATATATTTATTATCTTTAAGATTTAAAACTGAATAATTATCCCCGCTTATTATATCATTATTTTTTGAAACCTTTGATATTCCCGTATTTACTTTATATTGTTGCGCTTCAATGAGCTGAATTATACAGTTTCCATCATTGCAGCATTCATCCTTTTTTCTTACAACTTCTTTTCCAATTACCTTCGATACCAAGGGGGTTATTCTATTGTCACAGGATTTTCTGTTATAGCATTTTTTCTTTTCGATATCAATTTGAAATTTTCCTCTTTCATCTTCGAGAACTGTGATGCTGTCAATAAAGATTTTTTCTTTATCAAAGGCTACATAAAGAGTATCCTCTACATCCTTTTTAAATTCTAGCTTTGTAGTTATGTCTGTAGATAAATCATCAATAATCTGGGAAATTCCGTTAAATTGTTCTGAGACAAGCTGTCTCATCTCAAATAACTTTTTGTTCCATTCATATCCCACTTTATAGATTTCATATATGGAGTTAATTTTATCCAGCAGCTTTTCTTCTTTAAGACATTTCTTTTTTAAATAATCGGGAAGATTACTGGTATCCAATTGTCCCTCCGCTTCTAGTATGGTTATGGCATCCATCATGCTGTTATATGTACTATAAAAATAATTGTCCCAGCAGCTTCTTTTCATACTACAATTTGAACATATAGAGTTTGCTATATCGTTGATAAGATTTGTAACTTCTCTATTTTCAATTATCTTTTCCTTTTCTGAAATCTTTGAATATGTGGCTGCCAGCTCAGAAAAGGCCCTTGAATATTCCCTTAGCTGTCTAATGGTTATTTTCTTTATCCTTTCACTATAAAGCTTGTCCATCTCTATTGTGTTTATTTTAGAATTAATTATCTTAGCCATATATTCAGATAATGTCTTGGGGGTTAAGATAAAAATTACAAAGGCTATTATAATCTCTTCAAATTGTATCAAGGTTTCTGTTGATCCATTTATATAAAAGGTCAATATTGAATTACCTAGAATCATGCCTAATGCTGAAGCAGTTTTTCCAATATCTTTAAATATTCCCGCCAATAATCCTGAAAATGAATATATACCTATTAGTAAAGGGGCTCCTGTTATTGTCATACTGGTTATAATCCCAATTGTTACTCCAACTGCGGCTCCTATTGCTGCCCCTCCGTTAAATGCAAAGAATAGTGTAAGTAGTATTCCTATGATATTCTTGAGCGAAAAATCCATCACTTCTATATTGGATAGACCAAGTACAGCCACTGCCGATACAATAGCTATACATATAACCTCTTCATTTGATAAAACCTTTCTGTTGGAATTATTAGTTAGAGCAGGAATAGCATAGGATAAAATATATGTAAAAACAAATACCACAATAGCTTCAAAGCCTATCATAAAGAGGTCGTATAGATAAAAATCTGTAAAGAAAGTATATACAGCCCCCGATATAAATGTAATAAATCCAGTTAAAATAGCTATTTTAAATATCTTGAACCTTAAGTCCTTAATTATGAATCTAAAAGAGACAAAAATTACAGTCATAGTAAGTATGTATCTGTATTTTTCAACATCCGTAGTCATTACTCCCAGTAAAACAACAGCTCCTAAAAGTATATTTCTCTTATCCTTTATTATCATCATTGCAAAAAATGCTATTCCAAATGGCATTAAACCATCTAATATTGAGGCTCGTCCCAATAGAAATGCTATTAATCCCAGTATAATAAAATTTTTACTTACTAAATTAAGAGCTCGTCCATATATATGTTCCACTTTCTTTATTTCTCCATTATTCAATTTTAACATGACTAAAACACCTCCAGTTATGGGCTATGTAAAATTGAGCTTAAATATTACTCCATCTCTAATATTTTTTGTAATATCATCAATTTATTTTTTCATCTCCCTAAAAAAATTATAACAGGGAGGCTTTGAAATATTTGTCAACTTAACTCTAGATATTCCAAAAACTTTAAGACATTTTATCTCATTGATAGACAAATTTGATTGTATGACTGAATAAATCTTGTTTTCGACATCATATAAAGAAGAATAAAGGCATCTAGTGGTATTTTATTAGGTTGAGGTTTTATTTAAGATGGGACTTTGAAAAATAGGTTAAGGCTAATATCAGGAGATTTTTATAGATTTTTTCAAAAAATAAAAAAAACACGGATTGATTACCATGTTTTGTTAGTGAAGTTGGTGATATTCCTTAAGTATTTCTCTTAAGAGTATTGACCCTGATAATTCTTAATTCTTCATTTTTAATTCTTAATTAGAAAACTGGCGATCCAGAAGGGACTCGAACCCTCGACCTCTAGCGTGACAGGCTAGCGTTCTAACCAACTGAACTACTGGACCGTAAAGTGAATGTTTTAATGTTGCATGTTTAAATGTTATATGTTTTATAGTCATTCTCTTAAGTCTTTAAAAGCTAAAAAATCACCCTAAAACATTTTAACATTCAACCTTCAACATTTAAACGGTTATATAACGGTTATATAAGGTAGTTTTTTTACCTAGCGGTAAAAACCGTAAAATTTCCCGCGAACAAAATGCGGTTCGCTATAAAATTTTACTAACTTGGTAGCGGCGAGTGGACTCGAACCACCGACCTTTCGGGTATGAACCGAACGCTCTAGCCAGCTAAGCTACGCCGCCACATTATAAAACTTATTGGTTGCGGGGACAGGACTTGAACCTGTGACCTCCGGGTTATGAGCCCGACGAGCTACCAACTGCTCCACCCCGCGTCGATATTTATATTTAGTTTGTTGATGGTGCCGGGGACCGGAATCGAACCGGTACGGTCTTTAAGGACCGCAGGATTTTAAGTCCTGTGCGTCTGCCAGTTCCGCCACCCCGGCATTTATTGGCTCCAGAGGTGAGATTCGAACTCACAGCCTACCGGTTAACAGCCGGTTGCTCCACCATTGAGCTACTCTGGAATATCAAACTGGCAACGACTTACTCTCCCAGGCAGTTGCCCGCCAAGTACCATCAGCGCTGAAGAGCTTAACTTCTGTGTTCGATATGGGAACAGGTGTATCCTCTTCGCTATTGCCACCAGATTTTTGTCGC
>JANQEZ010000342.1 GCA_028278115.1 Clostridia bacterium | reverse complement strand
AATGGTCATATCTTATATTTTAGATGGTGCAAAGCCATTTTTTAAAAACTTAAATCTTAAGTTCTAATTAAGATACGTTTTCATGCGATTGCCGTGAGTATTATAATTATCTCCTTTAAAGCTATTAAAGAGTATGGTATAATTTTACAGGGTGAAAATATAAAAAACTTATTTTGAAACATGATTTTAACACCAAAGTATACAGGAGGATTCATATGGACAAAAAACCAGTTATAGAAATAAATGATCTAAAAATGAGCTATGAAAAGGATACAGAAGATATTTTAAAGGGTATAGACCTTAAGGTGTATCCCGGACAAATTATTGGATATATTGGCCCAAATGGGGCTGGGAAAAGCACCACTGTTAAAATACTCCTGGGGATACTAAATAATTATAGAGGAGAAGTAAAGATATTTGGAAAAGATATATCCAAGGACGGTATTGAATATAAAAGAAAGATAGGATATGTACCTGAAACACCGGAAATATATGATGACTTAACTGGCGAAGAATACCTGATGTTTTTAGGAGAAGTCTATGGTATGGAGCCGGAGCAGATAGATACTAAATCCCAGAAGTTAATGTCTCTCTTTGGAATAGAGGAGGTATATAATTCAAGGATTTCTTCATATTCAAAGGGAATGAAGCAAAAGCTATTGATTATAGCTAGCCTTATTCATAATCCCGATATATTATTCTTAGATGAGCCCTTGAGCGGACTCGATGCCAATAGTGTAATGATATTTAAGGAGGTCTTAGCACAGCTTGCGGCTTTAGGTAAAACTATCTTTTACTCATCCCATATCATGGAGGTAGTAGAAAAGATAAGCGACAGAATACTGCTGATTAAGGATGGGATAATAGTAGCCGACGGAACCTTCGATGAGCTTAAGTCAAAGAGCAAGGAAGGCTCTCTTGAGGCTATATTTAACGAGCTTACAGGATTTAATAAGCACAGGGACATAGCCAGCGAGTTTATAAAGGCTATAGAGGTGGTGTAGCTATGAAGGATTTTAAATCTTTAAAGCTTTTAGATAGGCTTAAATTTGTATTCAAGAAATCTGGAGTAGATTATAAAGTAATGAGAAGAATACTACAGATTAAACTGACTATGGACGAGAGAAGAGTTCCTACAATGATGGTCAATGACAAGAACAATGATAAGGATAAAAACTTCTTTCTAAAGTCTTTACTCTCCTATGGAATAATAGGGCTGACTGCTATGTTTATTATACTAGCTCCATTTGAGCTGTTTGTTAAGATGAGCTTATGTATAGGAATCATTATGTTTATGCTGATGACAACAATGATTGCAGATTTTTCAACTGTTTTACTAGATATAAAGGATAAAAATATTTTGATGAGCAGGCCAATAGATTATAGGACTGTTAATATGGCAAAAATAATACATATCTTTATCTATATATCTATAGTTGCTTCTATTATGGCAGGACCGTCATTAATAGCTGGTACGATAAAGCATGGATTGTATTTCTTTATAGTATTTTGTTTTATTTTATTATTGTCTATAATTTTTATTATAGTGGTAACTTCTATGATATATGCTTTAGTCCTAAACTTTTTTGATGGAGAGAAGCTAAAGGATATAATAAATTATGTTCAAATAATGCTGTCGATTGTTTTATTGGTTGGATACCAGTTTGTAGGGCGTATGTTTGATGTTTTTGATTATGATATAGTTTTCAGTCCAAGGTGGTGGACATATCTTATTCCGCCAGCATGGTTTGCTGCTCCATTTAGTATCTTTATAGAGAATAATCTTGCAAATCACTATATATACTTGAGCTTTTTAAGTATTTTGATTCCTATAATATCATTGATAATATATACGAAGCTTATTATTCCTTATTTTGAAAAGAACTTGTCAAAGCTTAGCAGCAATAATTCTAAAGCCTATAGATTTAACCATATAAGGAAAAAAGTCCAAAGAATTGTTTCAAAGATAATTTGTTATAACAAAATGGAAGGGATATTTTTTAGGTTTACCCAGAGGATGCTCTCAAAGGAGAGAAAACTTAAGCTGAGAATTTATCCAAATATGGCGTTTGGAGCTTTAATACCACTTATAATAATTTTTAGGTCAATGGGTATTAGGGGGTCATTTTCAGAAATTATTTCTGATATTTCAAATAGCAGCTCCTATCTGACCATGTATATTACTATATTTACACTTTCTAGCTTAACACTTATGATAAAAACCAGTGAAAAACATGAGGGAGCATGGATTTATAGGGTTTTACCAATCAAGGCTCCAACTCCCATATATAGGGGTGCATTTAAAGGATTTTTAATGAAATATATTTTTCCGGTGTTTTTGATTCCAAGTCTTATATTTCTAATAATCTATGGAACTAAGCTGCTTCCTGATCTAGTTTTAATGTGGCTGAATCTAATTTTAATTTCTCTAGCAATTTATAGGATGTCTTCAAAGGCTCTGCCCTTTGGAAAGAGTTTTGGTCATATGAGAGAAGGCAGTATTTTTACTACCATCTTAGCCATGGCGTTTTGTGGGGGATTGGCAGGGCTTCATACAGTTTTAAAGACTCCAAAGTATGGACTAATAGTCTATGGTGGAGCGGTAATAATAGGAATCGTGATTTTATGGGTAAAGGGTACAAAGGTTAAATGGGAAGATATTGTATGATATAGATTGGTTAAAAAAGGAGGATAATTTTTTTGAAAACTCCTAAGGAAAAATATGAGAGACGAAAAGATTATTATAATAAGATACTTAAAAAGCAAAGTAGAGGTCTAAATATAATTAGTAATCTGAGATTAATAGTTGCCTTAGCTGGATTAGTGAATATAGTCTTTTTATATGTAACGAATAACTATACTTTAGGAGTGCCTATTGCATTGGGATATATAGGCATCTTTATATATTTAGTTATAAAGCATATCAAGCTAAAGTGTAGAAAAAATTATACCCAGTCATTGTATTGGATAAATGATAAGTCATTGAAAAGAATAAATGGAGAGTGGAAGAACTTTAAGGATACGGGGGAGGACTTTAGGGACGAGAGTCACAGCTTCTCCCATGACCTTGATATTTTTGGCAGAGGTTCTTTGTTTCAATGGATTAATGTTACAAAAACATCTATGGGAAGAAGGAAGCTAGGGAAAATGCTAACTAATCCCTGTAAAAACATAGCTGAAATCCGTAACAGACAACAGGTGGTTGAAGAGCTTTCAAATAAGCTATGGTGGCGTCATAGACTAATGTCAGAAGGAATGATGCTGTCAGATGAGATTCATGACCCAGAGGATTTATACCTATGGGCAGATGAAAAAAAGGAGTTCTATTTAAAATCTTGGGTTATGCTTATAGCCGGGCTGCTTCCTGTAATAAGTATAATACTTGTTATATTATATTTTAATAACATGCTTTCCTATAGGCTTCCTGTGATATTTCTAGGAATCCAGACCTTAATATTAAAATTTAGGAATAAAGAAAGAAATAAGATTTTAAATATAGTTTATAAGCATAAAGACAATATAAAGGCTTATAAAAAAATGCTTAAGCATTTAGAAAAAAAGTGTTTCAAATCGGATTACATGAAGGAATTGAAAAAAAAGCTTGTTAATTATGATAAACATACAGCATTTCAGCAGATAGAGAGATTGGAAAAGATAGTAGATGGAATTTCAAATAGGAATAATGCTGCATTCATAATTATAAATGTTTTGATTTTATGGGATTATCAGTGCATGATTTCATTGGAGAGATGGAAGAAAAAATCAGGTGTCCATATTAAGTCTTGGCTCAACACCCTTGGTAAGGTAGAGGCATTAGCAAGTTTATCGGTGATAAGGCATGATAATCCAGACTGGACTATCCCCCAGATAGTTCAGAAACCCTCTAAGTTAATGGCTATTGCTATGGGACATCCACTTCTGACTAAAGGCAGGGTATGTAATGATTTGAAAATCGAAGTACCAACTAAGATTTTATTGATAACAGGTTCTAATATGTCGGGAAAGAGTACACTCCTTAGAACATCAGGAATAAATCTATTGCTGGCATATATTGGTGCTCCTGTATGTGCTAAAACCTTTTCAGCATCCCTTATGGGCATACAAAGCTGTATGAGGATAAGTGATAATCTAGAAAAAAGTGTTTCTTCGTTCTATGCAGAGCTTTTAAGGATTAAGGAAATAGTCAAGGAGACTCAAGGTAAGCAGGTGTTCTTTTTACTAGATGAGATTTTTAAGGGAACTAATTCTGAGGATCGACACGAAGGTGCAAAAATTCTGATAAATAGGCTGCTTAGGGATGGTGCAGTAGGTTTAGTATCCACCCATGATTTAGAGCTTGGCGTACTGGAAGAGGATAGCAATAAAAAAATAAGAAACTACCATTTTCAAGAATACTATGAAAATAATGAGATACGATTTGACTATAAATTAAAATCAGGGATTTCCACAACACGTAATGCCCTTTATCTTATTAAAATGATAGGCATAGATGATAAGATATAAGGTATATTGAGTATATAGAGCAATGTTTAAAAAGATATGTTTTTATAAACACTTTAAGTGTATATGCTGTATAGCTTGGTATATTGGACTCGGATAGTGTTTGCAATGATATATCTAGCAATTATATTTGATATAAAGGACTCTAAACAATTACCCAATAGAGAAGATATACAATATAAGCTTATTGATGCTATAAAAGAAGCAAATTTTGTCTGTATAAGAAAATCAGATATAGTATGGGAGATTAAGATTAATAATGTAAACATTATACAATTAACCCCCTCTTTTTCATAATTTCAACTATCGCTTTAAAGTAGCTTAGTATTTCTTCTATATTAGATGTATTCAACCTGTCATAATAACTGGTTTTACTGATGCGTAGCTCTTCTAATTCCATATCTAGATTTTTTGGAGAATTCGGACCCTATAGCATCCCATTGCTTATCAGTAATCCTACTAAAAGTCTTATTTATCAAGGATAAGATATTATTACAAAGCTTATCAGCATAATTATACTCACTCACAACTAATCCATCATAGTCTTTACTGCTCTTTAGAATTGTAAGACAGTCCCTTGCGTTCCCAAATATTGGGCCGTTCATTTCCCATGAGTTTCTTTTCAGCTTACCATCCATTTTACCAAAGCTTATTCCATATCGTACCTTAAATGGTCTTAGAAGGCACAGGGTAATGATTATTAAATAGCTTATTCTATTATCAAATGGACATAATATCTGGATTTCGTCACCTTGGGATATAAAAAATTCTCTTTCATAGTCATAACTATCTGCAATCTCTAAATTTAAGGCTTTTATTTTATTATTTAATTCTTCATTGAACTTATCATAGTTCATTTTAGAAAACTTTATAATATCCATTGTTATGACAGCATATTCATTTGTAATTTCCTTTTCAAAATCCTCTAATACATAATGACCCCTGGATACATTTTTAATTACTTTTCCCTTCTTTAGTTCATAAATAAGCCAGCTTACCGTATTTCTTTTTATATCTCCATAAATTTCTCTGTAAAACTCATTAAAATCATTTACACTAATGGTGCTAGATGTTTTGAACCTTTTTTTT
>JANQEZ010000337.1 GCA_028278115.1 Clostridia bacterium | reverse complement strand
TTTATTATTATTTAAATTGGAATAATAATACTTGAAACAAGTTATGGTGTATAAAAGACTGATTATTGCTAACAACAAGGTAATTTAATTTGTTTTTTCAGATTAAATTATTAAATTCATTAGAGATAATTAGCTTTTAAATATGCCACAAAAGGAGAGATGATTTATGGACAGATTAGCTCTTGTATTAGTGATCATAGGCGCTCTTAACTGGTTATTAGTAGGTCTCTTTGGTTATGACTTAGTAGCAGCACTACTAGGAGGTTCCGGTGCTATATCAGCAGGACAGGCATCTGGAATCAGTAGAGTAGTCTATGCATTAGTAGGGATAGCAGGAGCCTATGCAGTAAGCTTCCTATTTAGAAATAGAGAAGTAAGAGACTAAAAAAAAGCAGCAAAATGCTGCTTTTTGGCTGTAGCCTTTATGTTTTGTAGTTATTTTTAGAGTTTTGAAAACAAAAAAAGACGACGTGTCGTCCAGATTGTTGACAAAGTCAACAAGATGGCAGGCTGTCCCGAAATCTGAAGTTCGAGGCGTGCTGAAAGCGAGAGGTCGCAGCGTATAAAGAAATACGTAAGAGTTCTCGTTTGAAGCGACAACGAAGAAATTCGGGTTTCGGGGCAGCCTAAAGACGACGTGTGTCGTCTTTTCTTTTATGCTTCCTTTTTTAATATTTCCACCTTATCGGTTTGCTCCCAAGGAAGTTCTATATCTGTTCTTCCAAAGTGACCATATGCAGCTGTTTGTCTATAGATAGGTCTTTTTAATTTTAAATCCCTTATGATGGCAGCTGGTCTTAGGTCAAAATGCTTCTTAACAAGCTCTACTAATTTTTCTTCAGATATCTTTCCTGTTCCAAAGGTTTCAACAAGTATAGAAACTGGCTCAGCAACACCTATAGCATAGGCAAGCTCAATTTCACATTTATCAGCAAGTCCTGCTGCAACTATATTTTTTGCCACATATCTAGCAGCATAAGCAGCCGATCTATCTACCTTTGTTGGGTCTTTTCCTGAGAATGCTCCGCCTCCATGTCTTGAATATCCACCATATGTATCAACTATGATTTTTCTTCCTGTCAGACCAGCATCCCCTTGAGGTCCTCCAATAACAAACCTACCTGTTGGGTTTATTAAGTATCTAGTGTTATCGTCTAAAAGATCATTGGGAACTATTTCATTTACAACATGGTCTATCATGTCCTTTTCTATTTGCTCACGACTAATCTCTGGTCCATGTTGAGTAGATATAACAATGGTATCAATTCTTACTGGCTTGTCATCATGGTACTCTACAGTAACCTGAGTTTTCCCATCTGGACGAAGATATGGTAAAGTACCATTCTTTCTCACCTCTGAAAGTCTCTTTGCAAGCTTATGGGAAAGTGAGATTGGAAGAGGCATTAATTCTGGAGTTTCATTGCATGCAAATCCAAACATAATTCCTTGATCCCCAGCACCTATAGCTTCTATCTCATCATCCATTTCACCTTCTCTGTGCTCTAATGCTTCATCTACTCCCATTGCGATATCTGGAGACTGCTCATCTATTGAGGTAAGCACCGCACAGGTATCACAGTCAAACCCATATTTTGCTCTAGTATAACCGATTTCCTCAATGGTTTTTCTTACCACCTTTGGTATATCTACATAGCATGTTGTAGATATTTCACCAGCTACCAGAACAAGTCCTGTTGTAACAGAAGTTTCACAAGCTACACGGGCATCAGGATCCTTTGAAAATATTGCATCTAGAATAGCATCCGATACTTGATCGCATATCTTATCTGGATGTCCTTCTGTAACAGATTCTGAAGTAAAAAGTCTTTTCAATTTGATTTCCCCCTTAATGTTAGTTTTTCAATCTTTTTTAGCTGCAAGTTCTATGTTTCAAGCTTAAAGTATCAGGGTCTTTTTAATGTTCTTCTTAGGAATACGACTATAACAAAGTATTTTACTAGTCATAGATTTAATTCCAACTCTTCCATCTAATTTGTTTCAATGATAAATTTCTCATAAAAAACTTTAAACAATAAAAAAACCCCCTTCTGAAAGAAGAGGTCTTTATTCTAGATATCTCATCTTTCAGAATACAATATTCTGTAGGACTTAGCACCGTGCACATTGTACCGGTTGCCGGACTTCATAGGGCCTATTCCCTCCGTCGCTCTTGATAAGTTGAAACAAAATATTAAGTTTGTCATAAAAATGTTAACATATATATGTATTACAGTCAATACTTTTTTATTTACTATAAGTTATTTTTTTCCATTATCATTTTTGTGTCTCTAAAATGGACAACAATAAGCATATAGTACTTCTTATAAGCAAATTTATCTAGCTAAATCTTTGATATGGTAATATGGCTCAAAAATGTCATTATCAAAGCTGCTATGGTATTGCCAAATAATATTGCAAAAAAAGCATGTTTAAGCTTCAGATTAAATAATGCCGCTGCTATGGACCCTGTCCAGACTCCCGTAGTAGGAAGTGGAACTGCAACAAATAACATAAGTCCAAGTAAGCTGTATTTTTTTATGGTACCGGCTTTTCTCTCTGTTCTATTTATAAGCCACTGCTCAAACTTACTTACTATAGGAATCATTCTGAGTTTTGCAAAAAGGGGTCTTAGGTAAAATAGTAGAAATGGAACAGGAAGCATGCTTCCAGCGATACAAATTAAAGCCGCATGGATTGGACTCATTCCAAGTGCTACAGCATAGGGGATACCTCCCCTAAGTTCCACTATCGGTAAGGCTGAAATTAGAAATACTTGGATTTCCCTAGAAATAAAGTTTAAAATATCCATAATCTATCCTCCAACTTAATAAATCAGTTATTGTTTTTATAAGAACGTTAAAAGGCAATAAAATAAATACTCTAACCCCAAGCTACATTAAATACTAATAGCCGCTACCTAAGTATATATTTTTTCACTATTCTTTGTCAATATAGTAATTTAAGCTAAGACTTTAAATTATATGCATCAAAACCTATTAGTAATACTGAGTGTTTTAATATATGCAATTTCCTCAAGTAGCTGTTTTTACCATTTTTGTAACACATTTTTAATTATTTCGTAATTATGTTAAGCTGTTTTATTAAAGTATAATAGGTATGTATAGTCACAAAACATCGGATTGGAGGATGAATATATTGAACTTAAAGAAAAGCTTCATTAAGCTATTGATAATAACTATAGTTTTTAATATCTTTATTACATTTTCGTCGGCAGAATTTATTGAGATTTATGAAGAAAACTGGTCTGAGAAACTCTCTAAAGGAGTAACCTATGAAAAAATATTGAGGTTCACCGATAAGGGCTGGCTGCATCTAAATGTCCTTAGAGTAGACCTTGATGATAGATATACTTCCTTAGATGTCCTTACTAGCAATAGGGGAATATCAGATAGAGATACTTTAACGGGACTTGCCTTTAAAAATGAATCGGCTGAAAAAATCCTTGGAGCAACCAATGGCCATTTCTATGATTCAAGGTTGTTTACAACAATAGGACCCATAGTTAGGGATGGGCAGCTTATTACATCATCAAAAAATAGCCCAGACTTTGCTACTTTTAACATTGATCAGGACGGTAACCCCTTTATAGATTACTGGACTACAAATAATCAAAGAATTATAAATCTAAAAAATCAAGCCCTATTGAATATAGGCTATAAAAATAAATCCTATATCAACAGCAGTGTTATTCTTTTAGATAGGCACTGGGGAGATTTCTCCTTTGGAGTAGAAAAAAATGAAAATATAGTTGAAATGGTTATAGTAAAGGATAAGGTAAAGGAAATTCGTAATAATCTTGAGGCAGTACATATTCCTGAAAATGGATATATTGTAGCAGCTACAGGTAGTTTAAAGGATTACATAATCAATAATTTTTCAATAAATGATAGAGTTAGAGTTGAAGAAGCAAGTGAACCCGACTTTGAAAATATGGCTCTTTCAGTGGGCGGAGGTGCTGTAATCCTTAAGGATGGGTTAATTCCCCATGAATTTTCCCTCAGCATACCTGGGAGACACCCTAGAACTGCTCTTGGTATTAGCAGGGACAATAAAGAGATAATAATGCTTACTATAGACGGGAGAAGCACATCCTATCCAGGTGTAAGTCAAAAGGAACTGGCTGAGCTTTTAATTGAGCTGGGAGCATATAACGCCATCAATTTAGATGGGGGCGGCTCCACTGAAATGATTGTAAGACCCCTTGGTGAAAAGGATTTATCCATAGTAAATGAACCCTCTGGTGGATTCGAGAGAAGGATTATGAATGGACTTGCAGTTCTAAATAGCAGTCGTCCTAAATCCTCCTTAAAGGGACTTAAGGTAGAATCCTCTGACACCAATATATTTGTAAATACATCAAGGGAATTTGAATTAAAGGGCTATGATGTGAATTATAATCCCGTTGAAGTTAACCCCACAAAAGCAAAATGGAGAGTGGATGGCGTTGAAGGAAGATTTATTAAAAATAGATTCATTCCGTCATCCTCAGGCAAGGGAACTATTACTGCCTCCTATAAGGGTGAAACCGCCTCTATTGATATAAGGGTTTTAGATAATCCCATCAAGCTTGAAATATCTCCATCTAAAATATATGCTGAGACAAAGCATCAAATACCTATAAGCGTAACAGCTGCTGATGACGAGGGCTATACAGCAAGGATACACTCCGATGATTTATTCTGGAGTATTCCAGATGGTATTGGGGAGATAGAAAACAATACCTTCATAGCATCGCAGAATATAAATAGTGATTTATTAATGGCATCTATTAATGGAGTCAATGCCTATGCCCAGGTAACAACTGGATATTTAAAAATTATATTAGATGATTTTGAAAGGATTAATGGCAGCTTTTTAGCTTACCCTAATGAGGTCACAGGAAGCTTTAAATTGTCTTCTAGAGAAAAATCAGGTAAATCATCTGGTAAGCTGAGCTACGATTTTGAAAATGCTCCTGATACCAAGGCTGCATATATTCTTTTTAACAATGGTGGTATTCATTTGAAGGAAAGACCTGAAAAGCTTGGATTATGGGTGTATGGAAATAAAGGAAACAGCCACTGGCTCAGGGGAAAAGTCACTGATTCTGCTGGGAACACCTTTAATTTAACCTTTGATAGATATGTAGATTGGGATGGCTGGAAGTTTGTGGAAGCAAATATTCCTTCAAGTGCAGCAGCTCCTCTAAAATTAGAGAGAATATATTTGGTGGAAACCGAACCTTGTTATCAAGATTCTGGATACATCTATGTCGATGATCTTACTGCCTTTTACAAGTCTAAGATTAATAAGGAAATTCCAAAAGACACTAGGATTAACTTCGATAAGAGAAATATTTATGCTGATTTGAAAAGTGAAAACTCCTTTAGGTTTTTAGCACATGGTTCTGTTGGTAATATTAATACTCTGCTTGATAACCTTGCTGTAAATAAGCTGTCCAGTATAAGTGAGGATATGGATTTAAGCATTTTTACAAACCATGTTGATAGTAAATTGACTGAAAAGTTATCTGATAGCTACTCGGTTATATCATCGGGATATTCTCATACTGAGCTTAAGAACAGTTCCTTTATAAAGCTGGATAATAGGAATGGTGGTATTAGAGCAACCGACTATAATCAATGGATATGGCTGTTAGACCTCCTTGATAAGATAGACAGCGATAGCGTTTTTGTTACCTTGCCGTCGGACTTAAAATTTAAGGATGAGCTTGAAGAGGAGTTATTCTTTGATACCTTTAAAAAGCTTAAGGAGGAAAAGGGTATTGATGTATGGATATTTGCAGGTGAGCATGATAAGGACTCTGAAATCCAAACAATGGACGGTATAAGGATAGTTAAGCTAAAATCATATCCAGCTCAAAACACAATAGATATATATAATGATTTAAAATATATGGTTTTTACTGTAAACGATGGATATGTGACCTATGAAATAAAGAATATTTTTGAAAAGCCAGTTGAGAATTAAAATTTACTTATGTGATTCTTTTAATATAAAGGTATTGGTCATAGCATAGAGATGGTATATTAAAATTATTCCTTCTCCTATAGGCTATGACCTAGCCTTAGCATCTAATTTTATTTTAATATTTCATCTAAAATCATAATCTGTTCATCAAATAAATTTTCATTTAATAGATTATAAACCTTTTCTTCCCTTTGTTCTGATTGACCCTTTAAAAGCTTGTCTAGCTTATCGGTATTGTTTCTTCCCATGTTTTCTAATATGAATCTTATCTCTTCCTTCTCATATATCTCTAATTTGTCTATACTTTTATTGCTGTAAATCTTAATAAACTCACTCAATACTTCATCGTCTATCCTATGTATGACTTCTTCTTCCCTATAGCTTTGTCCTATGGCACCGGTTATAAAATTTGATAATAGAAAAGGATTTTTCGTATCTAATCTGCTTCTGAGTGGATGTAAATCTATTATTGTCTTTGTAGTGAAAAGGGTTATAATTATTATCAATGTAATATATACTTTCTGCTTAATAGTATCACCTCCCTTAGCTTTTAGGTAATGGCACTAGGTTAACAGCTGCGAGAAGCTGAAATCTCTTTATAGACCTTTTATATCTAATACATGAACCTTATTTCATATTTTTATTTTGGACAAAAGTCATTTTTTCTATTCTATTAAAAACAAAGGCTGAAATGCAGAATTTTGTTGAAATATATTATAACTTGTCATATAATTTAATTAATTCGTTTAAATATTAACGAACATTTAGTATGTGCTTATAAATATCTTGTCAGAAAAGAGGGTTTAATATGGATAAAAAATACAGCTTAAGTTCTAGGATTGAAGGACTACGAAATGAGATTTCACAAGAAATAGATGCCAATTTATATAATATGACCATTGATGACCTTGTTAAAAAGAGCAATGAGCTCAATCAGCTAATTGTGGAGTATCATAGGTTAGTAAATGAATGAAACTTTTAAATTGCAAGTGTTAGGGTTTTATACTATAGGTATTTTAGGTAAAACTACAACTTATACACGCCTCAAAATGCCCAGAATCATCGCATATTTGAGTCATGTATAAGTTAAGTTTTACTCTAAAAACCCTATATAAGAATTTAAAGAAAACTATATTTTTGAATTAAAGATATTTCCTCCTCATATATATCATATGAGGGGGTGTTTTTTCTTTTGAATATTAAAAAAAGTCTTAGCCCAATAACCAAGGTTAAAATACACTATGAGGATAAACATGTAGTTAAAATTCTTTCAGAAGGTTTACATAAAATGTTTGAGAGGGATACTGTAATCGTTTGTATTGGCACAGATAGGTGTATAGGAGATGCTTTAGGCCCTTTAGTAGGAACAATCCTAAAAAATCAACAATGCAAGTACCCAGTATATGGGACATTGAAAAAGCCAATACATGCGGTTAACCTCAAAGAGGAAATGAAAAAAATTAATGATAAGCATATGAGTTCAAATATACTGGCCATAGATGCATGTTTAGGCGAAAAAAAGCATATTGGAAGTATACAGATACGAAACGCCCCAATATTTCCAGGTAAAGGCGTAGGCAAAGCTCTTCCCTCTGTTGGAAATATGTCTTTGGTGGGTATAGTGGATAAGTTTACCTTCGATGATTTTTTCCCAATCCATAACATTAGACTCAGCTTAGTAATGGAAATGGCTGAAGTCATTGGTAAAAGCCTTATGAAGGCAACGGAGGTGTGATTTTTATAGGTCAAATCTTTTAGGACCGTTACATCATCATAGGTCGAATCTCTTGGGTTAGTTACAACATTACGAACTCTAAGGTCTACCTAAAGGTCCGTTACTTATAAAAGCAACGGACCAAAATTTCAGACAGACCCAAGAAACTGTAACGCTGTAACGGTCTTTATAAGAATGACCCTATAGGTCGTAACGGTCCTTAACTTATTACCATCACAACTAAAGGAATTGTAAATAAAGAGAAAAAAGTGGATAAAAAGACTATCTTCGATGTTAGATGATAATCATTTTTAAACTTTGATGCCATTATTGCCGCATTGGCGGCAGCTGGCATAGCTGTTATTATTACTGGTATAGTCAGTAAATGCTCCTCAAATCCTAGAGATTTTAGAATCAGCATCACCAGAAGTGGTAAAATTAATAATCTAATAATACATACTATAAATACTTTTTTTTCAGTAAATATTTCCGTTGATTTTACATCTGCCAGTATTGAACCTATAAATATCATTGCCAAGGGAGTTGTAAGACTTCCCATAATCTCTAGGGTTCTATATATTGGATAAGGCAATTCTATAGAAAATAGAAATAATATAAACCCTATTATTATGGCAACCAATCCTGGATTGATAAATCTTTTTATGGATAAATTCAGTCCCTTATCAGGATTATCTCCATCCCCTTTGTCACTGTTTCTAGTTAAGAAATAAACTCCAATAGTCCATATTAAAATATTAAAGGGCAGATTGTACAGGGCTGCATAAAACACCCCTATATCTCCCATAAGTGCCTTCACTACCGGGTAACCCATATATCCAACGTTTGAAAATACTATGGTATATTGAAACACATCTTTAGTTTGTCCTTTAACCTTTATTATTTTAGTTATAAAAGCAGAAAATATTATCACAAAAAAGTATATGAAGCTGGAAATCATAATTAGTTTGCCACTTTTAATTAAAACCTCGGGCTTAAAGGAAAAGTTCATAGCTGTTATTATAAAGGCTGGAAGTGCAACATTCATCACTAGATTACTGATATCTCTATTCATGTCATTAGATATTACCTTTAGCTTCTTTATTACATATCCAACTAAGATTAATAAAAATAGTACAATTACTTGTTCAAGTGCAGCCATCTCATTTCTCCTTTACTCCTCAACATTTAGAAAGTCAAAAAAATCTTCGTACCCGCTATGAACAAATTCGTAAAGGATGGGTGTATCGGTTTTAAATTCACCCTCTAGTTCAAGCATTCCTCCCATTGATTTACCCCTCAAGTACTTCTTTATTTCATCGAGATTTTCCTTTGAAAAGGTACTGACAGCTAATTGATTTTTAGTTGTTATAAAGTAGACAGCAAATATATCTCCATTCAAATAATAGGTAGAATTCCTTACATGGTCGTTATTAAGATTAAATTCTGTATATAAAAACCCTGTTTCATGGATATTCTGCATAGCATTAGGCTTATCTTTGTCAAATTTTTCCACTACCTCCACAAGATCCTCCAATGAATAGACCAATATATATTCAGGCTTTTTCAGTTGAAAGGTAGCCTCTATTGATGATATCTTCATCTTACTATTTATTTCAGCATATACAATTTTTAATCCTTTTTCAGTTTCCTTTATGCCCAGCTTAGAGATTATCAGCTGATATCCCTTATCTAGGTCTATTAAGGATTCTACATTGTAATACTTTGTATCTTTTTCAATATATGAAAGCTGGGTTACATTTTTGATAAGTGTATAGGGCTTTTCTGTGGGATTAAATCCTTGTGCTTTATCCTGCTCAAATAAAAACTGCTGTCCCTTCTTATCAAATCCAACAGCCCTCATTACAAAGTAATTTGCCAATTGAAAATCATTTGATATATCTTCACACATCTTTTCCCATATTTTATCTTCAGCATCCTTATTCATATCCAGCTTAGTCCTCAATAAGAAGTCATATTCCTCAACCCCTTGAGGCAAGGATTCATTATTACTGATATTTATCTTGTAGCTCTCATTTAGTAGGTATATTCCTTCTCTTTTAGATATCCTTACAAATTTCCCCCCAAGACCTCCCATCATCTTAGAAGAAATAAACTCTATTTCATCCTTACTTCCATCAATAAGGCTCTCATATCCATCAATACCATATTCCTCAAAATCTAAATGAAAAAACTGGATATATTCATCGCCTTTTTCATTTTCCCAGTAAAGCTTCATGCCAACTACACCCATTAGTCTAGTATTTGTGACAAATCCTCTTTTGAATTTATGTTTTGGCGAGGAAGATTTTCCACCGCCTCCAATAATCACCTTAAATCTATCCTTTTTCATCTATTTACTCCTCATTTAGCATTGTTTACTTCATCTTATTCTAACATAAATTTTCTGGAATATCTAAATTATTTTGTGGAAAGAAAACTGGCAATTATTGATATTCAGTAAAAGATTAGATACTAAGGCTAAAGACCTATGAGGATAGCTCAAAACCTCGTATCTTGTACCTATCACAAAAAAAGAGTAGGGATTTCCTACTCTCAGATTGTAGACAAAGTCTACAAGATGATAGGCTTCCCCTACTCTATTGCATCTATTCTTTCTATTACTTTAGTTTTTATCATGTCCAGCTTATTTTCTGAGTCCTCTTTGCTCTTACCAACCACAGAGAAGTATATCTTAATCTTCGGCTCTGTTCCAGAAGGTCTAACGGCAAACCAAGAGCCATCCTCAAGGGTATAATGTAATACATTTGATTTTGGCAGGTCCAGTTCTTTTTCTTTATCCTCTGCTACAAACCTAGATATCCCATGTTTATAGTCTCTGATTATCTCTGTCTTTATTTCCCCAATTGCTAGGGGTGGTTTATCTCTGAGGGTATCCATTATTCTGCCTATTTTCTCAAGGCCTTCCTTACCCTTTAATACTATTGATTTCAAATCTTCCCTATAGTAACCATGCTTTTTAAACAAATCTTCAAGAGCATCTAGTAGCGTCATGTCCTTAGATTTATAATAGGCTGCCATTTCAGCAATCAGAAGGGATGATACAACTGCGTCCTTATCCCTAACTGAGGTTCCAGCAAGGTATCCATAGCTTTCTTCATATCCAAATATAAAATTCTTATCTCTCGTTTCTTCAAATTCCTTCATTTTCTCTCCAATAAATTTGAAGCCAGTAAGTGTGCTTATACTCTCTACTCCATAGCTTTTAGCTATAGTAGCTCCAAGCTCCGAAGTGACTATGGTCTTTATAACTACACTATTTTCTGGAATACTCTCCATAGAAGATAATATGTAATCAACAAGTAATGCACCGGTTTGATTTCCCGTCAGTACTTGATATTCACCTGATTTATTCTTTACCACTGCACCAACCCTATCACAATCTGGATCAGTACCTATGATAATATCTGCACCAACCTTCTCTGCTAAATTTATGGCCAGATCAAAGGCTTTATGCTCCTCTGGGTTTGGTGACTCCAAGGTGGAAAAATTACTGTCTGGAACTTCTTGTTCCTTGACCGGGAAAAAGTTCTCAAATCCTATTTCAGTTAAAGC
The DNA here is from genome assembly GCA_028278115.1 of Clostridia bacterium. Taxonomy (GTDB): domain Bacteria; phylum Bacillota; class Clostridia; order Peptostreptococcales; family Caminicellaceae; genus JANQEZ01. The sequence goes on along the minus strand of JANQEZ010000337.1, from coordinate 3,353 downwards.
TCTTTTTACCGGCATAGCTCCAGTTCCATGCAGCGGGGTATACACTATTTTAAAGTCCTTCATTTCCTTTATTACATCGCCCCTAAGGGATAAGGACTTAACCATGTCTATATATTTTTTATCTATTTCTTCCCCTATTATGCTTAGTAGACCCTTACTCTTTGCATCTTTTTCCTCAATATATTTAACTTCACTATATTCTTTAATTCCTCTGATTTCATCTATAACCATATTAGCATACTTAGGTACGAGCTGTCCTCCGTCTTCCCCATAAACCTTATAGCCATTATACTCTGGAGGGTTATGGCTGGCAGTAACGACTATACCTCCGGCTGCACCAAGCTCCCTCACAGAGTATGACAGCTCTGGCGTGGTCCTAAGGGATTCAAAAACATATGCCTTTATACCGTTTCCTGCCAATACTTTTGCTGCCTCCATAGAGAACTCAGGTGATTTATGTCTGGAATCATATGCAATAACAACACCCTTTTCCTTTGCATTATCCACATTGGCAAGGATATAATTTGCAAAGCCCTGAGTTGTCTTTCTCACATTGTATTTGTTCATTCTATTCGTTCCCGCTCCGATTATTCCTCTAAGCCCTCCGGTACCAAACTCTAAATCCTTATAAAACCTCTCTTCTATTTCCTTTTCATCGTCCTTTATTTTTAGCAGCTCTTTTTTTGTTTCATCATCAAAATAAGGATTATTAATCCATTCCTCATATATCTTTCTGTAATTCATATTAATTACACCTTCTTCCAAAGTCTCTTTTATCACTTCAAATAAGTTTATACCTATATTTTATAATAATATTCCAGATTTATGAATAAAAAATCATAAAATTTATGGCAATATTTTAGTTTTTGTATAAATACATAAAATTCATCATGGAATTTATATATTTTGTTCTAAGAATACTATGAAATTTCTTTTACAATTAAATTTTTAAAGAGCTCATCAGTAACCTCATCTAATATGTCATCTCTAACGGTTTTTAGAAGCAAATCGCTTTGCTTTAATATTTTTGGTATCATTTTAGATACCGTACCCCTTGTAGGCTTATATTTATTTATAATGGTATCTTCAAAATCATCATACCTATATAGCTTAAATCTCTCAATACCTTGCCTCTTAGCTATTCTCTCATATAGGGCTAAAATAATATCCTCGTACTTTTCGTCTTTGTCTATATTTAACAGCTCCCCAAGCTTTGGAATAATCCATTCAAACAGCATCCTTCTATAGGGCATATCCTCTATACCTAAAATCCTGCCTATTTTTAATACCTTTTCTTCCTTTAGATTCATAAAGTAGTTGGTAAAATAGTCTTCATCATTTTTAGGTTCAATATAGTACTTCTGACCCTTTAGGCTTTTAAATGTCTTTAAGGTATCAAAATAACCAAGCTTTAGATTTTTTCTTGCCCTGGCAGTGGTGAAATCCAAGGTCATGCCCAAATCCTCCGAAGGGTTTATATAGGTAATATTGATTCCATCGCTTCTGATTCTTCTTTTTCTTCCAAGTCCATATAGTCTAACTACTGTTATATCCCTGTACCCCTTAGACAGCAAAAGTCTGATGGGCAGATTATCATAAAAGCCCCCATCTAAATACAGCTTACCCCTTATTTTTTCAAACTTAAATACGGGAAGATAAGCACTTGCAATAAGGTAATTGATAAGGTGTCCATGAGGAATATCCTCTATAAAAAGCTCAAGAGGTCTTAAGTCGCTCAATGAAACCGTTACTATACCTAAGTCCTTTTTAGATTTTCTTATGGTATCCTCATTTATGAATTCCTTTAAAAGGCTCTTAAGTGGTGCAATATCTAATCCCCTGCTGTCTAAAACATTCTTTATTTGTCCTACCATATATTGAATATTATCTGGCGTAATATCAAATTTCATAAGCTTCTCTAGTATATTATCATCTATATCTATTATCTTTGATGGACACATGTTATACCATATATCATAGCATTTATCAAATTCATCCTGAGCTATAATGGCACCATTTAATGCCCCCACGGAAGTACCGGATATACCATTTATGTCTACACCCAGCTCACGAAGTGCTTCCCAGGCTCCTATCTGAAAAGCCCCCTTAGCACCTCCGCCCTCTAGTACTAAGCCATGCATACAATCACCTCCTAGATCGGCACTGGTTATTTGGCTCTGGCCACTGGAATTTGGGTAGTATCCCTTAAGTAATATATATTAGGAAAAATAGGTATTAAGCCTTTTGTATTGATTATATACCTAAAAAGCTTAGAAGAACTATAAGCCTATTTTCTTAACCAGAAACCAAAAACCATTAACCGTCTTTACTTCTTTTTATTCTCTTTATATAATTATATGCTCTTTCTATGGCAAATGCTAAAGCAATAGCTAATATTATTCCTATGCTGTCTATGTATACATCCTTGAGCTGTCCACCCCTATTACTTACGAATCTTTGATTTAGTTCATCTAGGGATGCATAAAAAACACATATAAAGAAGGCCCTGCCAAACAATCCTTTTCCCCTAAATCCTCCAAAGTACAGGGCATTCATTACCACAAGGCAAAGAACAAAATACAGAGCTACATGGGCAGATTTTCTTACTAGATAGTGAAGGAGGTTTTCATCTACTCTCTCTGATACTTCATCATAGTTTTCATGTATATAATTGGTTATCACTTGGCTTTTAGACTGCGATACCGTTCCTTCATGGGAGGAAAAGTTAAAAATTACTATTACCCAGATTATTACTAGGAGTATTGGTACTACTTTTCTAAACATATCATCACCTATAATTGTTTTTCTAGTATTGTTTCCTTAAATCATCATCTAAATTCTATTTTTGACCTAGATTATTTATAAAGATAAACGTTTTTAAGCCTGAATTTAATTATATCACTTATGCTATATATCTGTGACTTAGAAGCTTAACTTTTTTTGAGATACTTACTAGGGGAGTGATGAGGGTGAGGGTGAGGGTGAGGTTAAGGTTGAGGTTAAGGTTGAGATTGTGGTCATTCTCTTAGGTGTTTTTTTAAATATTTTATATAATAATTTTACTAATGATAGTTTGTAATTGCTTTGAGGAATTGATTTTGCTATATTTGGTGCATGAATTTTTTCGTGGAAGGTATTTGAACTTCTTAGCAATAAAAAAAACAAACCTATCGAGCTTATTTTACTCCATAGGTTTGAATTATATAAATTTATTGGCTTAATACAAGCTTAGCTTCTACATTCTATCTAGCAAATCAAGCAATTTATAGATTATAACTGCTGCCTGTGCTCTTGTGGCATTTTCCTTTGGTGCAAAATCAGCTTCGCTTACACCTGTAATTAAGCCTTTTTCT
>JANQEZ010000083.1 GCA_028278115.1 Clostridia bacterium | reverse complement strand
GAATCCATAGTAAATCTTAATTTATACATATCAAAATATCCGATGTTTCTAGGGATTTTTGATGTGTATAAATTAAAGTTTTGACTGGAATCTCTATATCTAGGAACTCAAACATTTTTTGCAATAAATTGCATAACCAAGAAGAAATAAACTCAAATATTAGAATTTAAGTTGAAACTATTACCAGTAAAATATTGAGCTCAAATTATCTTCTTCTAAAACTTATTAGAAAGACCCTAATACTTGCAACTTGGAACTTGGAACTAAAATGCTTCGCCTGACCCTGGATGATAAGAAGCTATGAAATTATAACTCCTCTCTAACCCTCTTGAGCCAATGCAGCTATTGCACCATTTCCAACAGTTATAGTAGCATCTTCTACATTGGGAGATCCGATTAAAGTTCTTGTAACGCTTACAAAGTACTGGCAGCAGCCAGGACAAGTTATACAATCGCAATAGTTAAAGCTGAAGGTCTCGGTAGAAACATTGTTTATCACTGGAAATCTATCTACTATCCATACACCTATTGATATAGGAGGACCATCATCACAAGCTCTAAATAACTCATATTGCAATTGAGCCACTGAAAAATCAAGTTGTTCCTCTCTTTCAAAAGTTACAGTGCTAGAAAACTCTATATTAACCACAGGCTTACATAAAGAAGATGTATCAATAGAAGTTTGTGCTAACTGGAAAGAATCCTCCTGTAATGACGGGTTAAATGTTCTATTTCCACTACCAGTACCACATTTTAATATTGCCTTTTTAGGTTTTGGATGCAGTGTATTATCAACAAAAGTATCATCTTTACCTTGAAGGTCTTTGTAATTATTATACTTGCTGTCATAACTCTTTGACGATTGGGCATAGGCATTGAGTTGAGAGTTGCCAACTTCCCAGGTTGCCAATCCCTCTTCCAATACGGATGATTGTAAAGCTGTAACAGTTACAAAATATATACAGCACTCAGATGTATTTTGACATTCACAAAATATAAAACTAAAAGGGTTTTGCAGTTGAATTAACTGAATAATTTGCGACTCATCGACTGTTTCTTCAAATATCCAAGTACCACATGATATTGGATCACTATTTCCACATGCCTTGAACAATTCAAATTGTAATACAATATTATTAAAAATTTGATTATAGATTGAAATAATAGTTGAAAACTCTAAAAAAACATTGGGCTTATTTAAACATGTTGTGTCAATTGTAACCTGGGCTACAGTAATTGGTGGTCGTATCACAGCGATACCCTGAAATATATTTTGACTTACTAAGCTTCCTTTACCACATGCTGATATAATTTCTTTTGAATCTAGATATCTATGCTCTTTTACATCTTTTTTTTGTTTTGAATCATCACAGGAAGATTGTATCAATGCTGCCATTCTTCCATTACTGATAGTTGCAGCTGCACCATCACCTTCTATTATAATTGGTGTTACAAGCACGAAGTAATCGCAGCAGCCATTAAACACTTGACACTCACAGAATATAAAATCAAAGGAATCTTCAATACTATCATCATTAAGGAGATCTCCAGCTATTTTTTCATACATCCACGTTCCTATACATACTGCCTCTTTACCATCACAGGATTTAAACAGTTCGTATTTCAGCTGAATTGTTGCATTACTTGATAGCTCAGCTTTAACAAGACTAGAAAACTTTATCAAAACTTCTGATCTCTTTAAAGAATCTATATCCACAGTAACATTAGCTAATTGAAAGGGAATATCATCCGAGGATGTAAAAGTTTTTGCTCCAGTTCCATTACCACATTCTAGTAATATCTCTTTTGCCTTCGTAGGCTTTGGTTTACATACTGCAAAGTCTTTATCTACTAGACAGACTTCGTGCTTTTTATGATTATGCTTATAATTCATTTATATACCTCCATCACTTTCGATACAAAATATAATTACCATTTTTCATACTAGACTAAAGCCTATTTTCACTACAGTATATGAGACCTTGGTGCATTAGTTACTAATATATCTTTTTCATATGGATACTTGGGGATTTAAAGTATTAAATCATAATGTAAACAATTTCAGAATGAATCTATTTATCAAAAAATCAATAATACAAAAACTAAAAAAGCTGCCTCATGATTTTATTATGAGACAGCTCATTTTTGATTCATGTTCAGTTTTATCATCCTTTTATATAAATCAGGGTCAGGCTTTTATAATTTTATAATTATAACCCAAATTATAAAATTATAAAAGCCTGACCCCTGAATGATACAAATTATCTTCTTCTAAAACTTATCAGAAAGACCCTAATACTTGGAACTTGCAACTTAGAACTTAGAACTATCAAAAAAGACTTAAGTCATCTTTGATAAACTAATATCCAAAACCTGGGTAGCCACCAAAGCCGCCATATCCACCGTAGAATCGTCTTCTTCTAAACCTTCTGCCTCTCCTGCCAAGTAATTGGCTTAGGAGCAGAATGCCGATTATGTCTCTTCCTATATAACCGTTATACCTTGTAAGCTGATAATTCTCTTCTACATCTTCTTGAATATTATAATCCTTCTTATACTCCTGATCTATTTCTTCCACCATTTTATCTACAGTCTCTTTACTTGGGAAGGGATTCATCATGGGATTGTTTTCAGTATCCATCATTTCACATTTTCTTTTAACATATGGCATTAATTTGTGATAGGATTCAGGGAACATTTTATTGGCTTCCGTATGGCAATAATATAGATAGTTGTCATCATATTCATACATATGGAAAAACCTCCTTTACATAAACCTTCAAAGCATAATAAAATATATACAATATCATAATATGTATAGAATATAAAATCGTGATAGAATTTATTAGTTTTTACTAAGTAGTGAATATGGATATACGCTTTTATAATTTAATATTTCCAAAGAAAAAAATGTAGAAGCATTCATTGTTTTCTTTGGAAAATTAATTAAGGTTTAAAAGCGTTTATCTTTATTAGACAGATAAGCATATGAATTTGCTAAGGAAAAACCTTTATAAAACGTGATATAATAAAAATTATAAAGCTTTAGAAAAATGTGGAATCTCAGCATAGATTATTCATAGAATTATCTGGAGCTGACCTTTAGATAAGGAGGAAAAAAATGACTACTGCCCTTGCCAAAGAATTATACAATAGAATTTCTAATAAGCTTTTAAATACAGATTTATTAGAGAGGAAATCTGAATACTATAATCTGATTACAGAATATATTGATTCAAAGGCTCTTAAAGAAAAAGTTAATGAAATAGTAATTAAAAAAGATTATTCATGCAAAGCTGTACTTGAGCTATGTGGAGATTTAATGGAGGATTTAGGTATTTTAAAGGTTCCCGATGATTGGCTCTTTTACATATATCAATATGCCCTTAACAAATCATTTCCTGAGGCGGTAACTATTAGGCTTTATGGAAGCCTTAACTTAGCTTGTGAGCTATATTTAGAAGTGCTGAGGATAGTGCTTCAGATTCAAAAAATATCCGGCGATGGAAGCTGGGAAAGCAGCTATCCTCTTAACTTTTTAACAGAGCAAGAGGAGAAGGAGCTAGAGAGTATCCATGAGTATAAGGCTTTTAAGGATGCATTTGAAAGAGAATATATTTATGAAATGATGAAGCTGAATCAAGAGGTTATGGGATATAGCTCACTTCAGCATATATCAGGTGTTCATTATTTAGCACTATTTATAGGGCGTCAGCTAAAGGAAGCTGGATTACCGGTGGATTTAGGAAGGGTATCGGGCTCGGCGGCAGGACATGATATAGGTAAATTTGGGTGTAAAGGTGCTGAGGCAAAAAGAGTGCCTTATTTTCACTACTACTATACCGATGTATGGTTTAAAAAGCATGATATAGTCTATATAAGAAATATTGCAATCAATCATTCAACCTGGGATTTAGAGCTTGAGAATTTATCCCTTGAAAATCTTGTTTTAATTTATTGTGATTTCAGAGTCAAGAAAAAGGGTAAAGAAATGCATATATACAGCCTTGATGACTCATTTAAGGTAGTACTTGATAAGCTGGACAATGTAGATCAGGCTAAGGAAATGAGATATAAGAGGGTGTACTCTAAGCTTAAGGATTTTGAAGATTATATGAGTAGTATTGGTATTGATTTAGATGTTATACCTAATAAGCCCTATGGGGATATAAGGGATACCGAGAAAAAATACTATTCTTTAATGCAGGGAAAAGAGATAATAGAGAGCATTAAGCAGCTTTCAATAGACCACAATATAAATTTAATGTACAAGCTAAGGGATGAGTTCTCTTTGAACTCCATAATAGAGCTTGCCAGAAGTGAAGAGGATTCCAATAATCTCAGGGGATATCTAAATGCCTTTGAGGAGTACTCAACATACCTTACCCAAAAGCAAAGGCTCATTACAATAAGATTTTTATATGAACAGCTAGTTCATCCCGAAGATGATATTAGAAGGCAATGTGCTGAAATAATAGGTTCATTAATTGCAACCTTTGATGAAACTTACAGGAAGGAAGTTCCAGAAAACGTAATATTAGAGTCGCCTGGATATGCTGCATATGAATTGCTTTATGACTATTTAGACCTTTTCCTATTTCCTAGCAAACAGATTATACCTACTCACCAGGTATGGATAGGAAGCAGTACTAAAACAATGGTTTCGTCTTTGTTTTCACATTGCCTTGAAAATCAAACTAAGGATTTTATAAATGTGCTTATAAAGCATTATAAAATTGACCCTAGACGTAATAGAAACTTTAAACTAAATATATTAAATACAGCAAAGCACATTCCTATTCAAAAATGTGACGAAGAAAAAGTCGGAATATTATTCAAATATATAAAAGATGTATTTTACGATAAAGATGCGGATTTAAGACTGTCTGCCTTGGAACTAGTGTACAACTTGATACCTAAGATTAGTCAAAACCTTGAAGTACGTTCCATGATTACAGCAGAGCTTTGCAAGAATTTGGAACATTCAGAGGTTGCTGTAGAGAACTTTCTTAAGCTAAAGATAGCTAAAATTCTTGAATTAGAAGATGATATCATAGAAAAGCTTGAGGAGTTTTGTTTAAGAGATAGAGAAAAAATTCCTAGTATGTTTCTAAGTAATCTTAAAACAGCAACTGATTGGGTAACAAAGAAATATCAAGTAGAGTTGATTATGGAGCATACCTTAATGCATCCTGAAAACAGAGGTATACATACTGCCATGCATTTTTGTAACCTGCTTAAGGTTAGTGCCAGTGAAAATGTTAGAAATAAAGGTGGAGAGGCACTCATAAAAATAGTTCCGAGCCTATCCTTTGAGCAAAGAAATGACATAGTGATTGAGCTTTTAAGAGCATTAGAGATAGAAGGGCATCAATTTACGAAATATATACCTAATTATCTCGGGAGACTTATGCTCTACTTAAGACCTATAGAGCTTGATGAGTTAATAACGGACTTTATCGAGAAAATAAGACAATCTAGTCCAAAGGTTATATCCTTACTACTAAAGACAATTGGACTTACCATAACCAATTATCCTATGTATAAAGAATTATTTAGCGAAGCTGAGGGCTCCTATAATGATAGATTTGTAAGGATGCTGGGAATCCTCCTCAATGGGCTGGTGAATAATAACCTTCAGGTTAGACAGGTGGCTTCTAGTGTTATAGGGATAGATATTTTTGGTTCTAAAAATTTAAGCTTAGAGGAGAAAAATCATACTTTTCTCCTTACCTCTAAAAAACTCCTTACCCTCATTGCAGATAGTAAGGAGGAGAAGGAACTATATTTTCTTACAAACTCAGCTGGACTAAATCATATATATAGATTTATTTCAGATTATAGGTTTTACAATGGTGAAATAGTCATCGAGGATCAAAAGAATATTGCATTTTTCCCTGGAAGCTTCGACCCATTTTCATTAAGTCATAAAGAAATTGCCAGGGAAATAAGGGATTTGGGCTTTGAGGTTTACTTGGCAATTGATGAATTCTCATGGTCAAAACGAACACAGCCAAATCTTATAAGGCGAAATATTATCAAGATGTCTATAGCAGATGAACTAGGGATATACTTATTTCCCGATGACCTACAAATAAATATAGCAAATAACAATGACTTAAAGAGACTTCCTAAAGTCTTTTCTAAGTGTGACGTCCATATTGTTGCAGGAAGTGATGTGGTATTAAATGCATCGGCATATAGTAAAGGGGAAAAGGATTCCATAGTCTCTTTTTCACATATAGTCTTTGAAAGAAGAAATCTATATTCATCCCAGGAAGATGATGAAAACCTTGATGAAATAATAGATAAGATACATGGAAATGTCATTAGGTTAAGCTTACAGCCTCAATATGAAGACATAAGTTCAACCCAAATTAGAAATTATATAGATCAAAATAGAGATATATCTAGTTTAGTTGACCCACTGGTACAGAAGTATATATATGAAAATGGATTATATAGGAGAGAGCCCCAATACAAAACCCTCGTTCAGACAAAATCTATTTCAGTTGAAATTGTCGATGACTTGACAGAGGATTTACTAATTCAGCTTACGGCATTCCTATTGAAGCATAACGATAAAGCCTATTACATATTAAAAAATATATCGAATAAATTATGGCCAAGGATTATGGTTTTAAGGGATATAAAAAACAATGGTAAAATACTAGGTTTTTCAATCTTCCATTGGATAAGGTCAAATGCACTTTTCAAAGAGTTTCAAGATAATAGCGTTTCAGAATATGTTCGTAACAATTCTGTTGGAAGGATAATACTTATAGATGGAATATTTACAAGTAAAGATTCCGATTTTTCAAATTTAGAACAGATTATACTTACTGAAACCCTTTCATTTTGTCTTGCAAAGGATTATACATATGGAGTTTTCAGAAATTTAATAAGTGGATATTCCACCGATGATATAGGTGAAATTCTGAAGCTGCAAGGTTTCCAGAAGGTACCAGACTGTGATAAAGAAAATCCAGTATATGTTGTGGATATGACTGCTCCATGCTCATTATATCTAGGTGTTGATACATTTATAAAAGAACCCTTTATAAGCAATACTAAGGTAATAGAGGTGATAAATGAGTGCAGAAAAAAGCTCCAAAGAGCTATCGTTAATCTATATCCAGGCAACCTTCTTTTATCAATTGATAAACAAATGGTTTATGAAAATTTGATAAAGAAAATCTGTGATGAAAATGATGTGTCTACAACCCCATCTAATCCAAGGGATTTAGGTGAGGCTATGTGTGTCCCCTTTGGACAGATACTCAAGGGCTATATAATACCTAATACCATTACAAAATCCATGCACACAGAAAAATTCTTTTGGCCTAATGCCAAGAATTATGAGATAAAGGCATATCCATATTACTTAAACCTTGAAAATCAAGTAAATATGATTCGCTCATTTAACAAATCTGTAATCTTAGTAGATGACCTTTTACATAAGGGATATAGAATAAAGGCAATTGACCCAATTCTAAAGAAGGCAGATGTTGAAGTTAAAAAGATTGTCGTAGGTATTCTTTCGGGACGAGGGAAAGAACTGATGGATATACAAGGTAGAGAAGTGGAATTTGCATATTTTATACCAAAGCTAAAGGTTTGGTTCAATGAAAGTTCAATGTACCCCTTTATCGGAGGAGATACACTTTGGAGAGGGATTGACCCAAAACGCAACTTGCTTCCTTCGATAAATCTAATACTTCCATATACCTCGCCCTCCTTTATAAAGGGAACCTCTAAAGAGTCAATATATAACTTATCAAAGGTAAGTATAGAGAACTCAATAGAGATTTTGTCTGTACTTGAAGCTGAGTATCAGAGAATAAATGAGAGGAGCCTGACACTAGGGAATTTAGGTGAAGTTTTCATATCCCCAAGATGCTCCGATCATGGAGAGAACGTTAATTATGATTTGAAAATAAGTCCCTCAAATTACCTTAAAAACGATTTAACTATATTAAAACGTCTTGAACATTCATTATCTAGGGATTAAGGAGATGAAATATGATTTACTATAGATTAGATGGTAAAATACTTTTTTCCAATGTCAAATATAATGACCTAGAAATAATAAATGAAGATATTGCAAAGAAAAGCTCTGGGATAATTTACTTCCTAAAGGAAACTAGTCCAATAAAGTCCAGAAGAAGCTTTAGTATATCCGATACTTCTCTGATGTTTATAGAAGAAGAGGGGCTAAATCTCATAAAATCTTCAGATGCAGAAAAAAAGGATTTGCCTAAGTGGATAATAGATAAAGTGAGGTCTAGGAAGGTTACTTGCATAAACACCGCTTATCCAAAGTGGCAAAAGGTTTTAAAACAATCCCATCCTGAGAAATGGAAGGTAAATGTATTTGGACTGGGGGACGTAGGAGGAACCTTAGTTACGGGACTGAGATTATTAGGTGGAGATTGTATTTCAGAGATTGGAGTTTATGATAGAGGTGAGGATAGAAAAACCAGATGGATACTTGAGGCGAATCAAATCCTTTCGGCATGTGATGATAAAAAATATCCCCAGGTTGTTGGTGTTAGCCACGACGAGCTTTTTGACTGCCATATGTTTGTATTTTGTGCAAGCGTAGGTGTACCGCCCGTTGGAGGAGCAGCAAAGGATGTTAGGATGATACAGTTTGAAGGAAACTCCAAAATTTTAAGAACCTATGCAAAGATGGCGAGGGAAAAAGGCTTTCAAGGTGTATTTGCTGTAGTATCAGACCCTGTTGATCTATTATGTAAATCTGTTTTTTTAAACAGCAATACATGTGAAAATAGAAACCTAGACTATAAGGGATTAGCCCCGGAACAGATAAGAGGCTATGGTCTAGGTGTAATGCACGCCAGAGCAGCTTATTATGCCAGCTTAGAGAAAGACAAGTCCCATTATTTGAGAGAGGGCAGAGCATATGGTCCCCACGGAGAAGGCTTGATAATAGCAGATAGCATAAGCAATTATGACGAAGATATATCCATGTATTTGACCAAGAAGGCAAAGGAGGCAAATTTAGAGGTTAGGGCTGCGGGCTTTAAGCCCTACATAGCTCCAGCTCTATCTTCTGGAAGTCTTTCACTAATAGCAACTATTAAAGGACAGTGGCATTATAGTACCACTTACATGGGAGGGGTTTTTATGGGTGCCAAAAATAAACTCATATCTTCAGGTGTTGAAATAGAGAGACTGCAGCTTCCCATGACATTATTATCACGAATAGAGGAAAGCTATAATAATTTAAGGAGAATTATATGAAAAAAGTATATCTAATCATACCCGGTGAGATTTCCCATAAGCTCTCTAAAATGGTTGAAGCCGCCACCAATGGATTAGATACATTTATAATAAAGGATTCAGCCAGTATCCCCGATCTTAGAGATAAGAAAATAATATTTGCCATTCAATTGGATAGTTTAGGGTATAATATAGCCTTAAATGAAATATTAATAGAGATAGGAAGAAGAGGAGACAATGCTTTATATGGAGCAAGTGCTGTAATATTAATCAATAGTCCAAACGACTTATATACTAAAAGCATATCACAGGATATAATATTTAAGACAAATTTAATGGGATGCCGCTTTCCAGGACACCCGGTGGTTGAAGGCATAGAAGGCTTAAAGAACCTTAGGGCATGGCAAAAGCAGTTAGACCTATCCCTTGAGGATATAAGTGTACAGCTTTGCGGGAAATTACGCAAAAAT
>JANQEZ010000304.1 GCA_028278115.1 Clostridia bacterium | reverse complement strand
GTAGTATACTCGTCTCTTAAGTTTATTAGGGGACGAGTTTTATATTTTTTTGACAAGTGAAGGGAATGTATAATTACAATAGGAGGCAAAAAAATGATTGATTTTAAGAAGGAAATTACAAAGATTTTAGATGAAAAAATATCTGACTTAAACCTTGAAGAAATTCAAAGTATGATTGAGATTCCACCAAATTCTGATATGGGAGACTTTGCTTTTCCGTGCTTCAAACTAGCAAAGATATTTAGAAAAGCACCTAATATGATAGCCAGTGATATAGCGGAGTCCATAGGAAAAAATAGCTTGTTTGAAAATATTAATACGGCAGGAGCCTATATAAACTTTACCATTGACAAGAAAACTTTTGCCAAAACCGTTATTGAGGAGATAATGGAAAAGGGAAATATGTTTGGGTCATCGGATTTAGGGGAAGGTAAAAATGTAATAGTTGAATTCTCTTCACCAAATATAGCTAAGCCCTTCCATATAGGACATATTAGAACTACAGTTATTGGAAGTGCCCTTAATAATATATATAAATTTTTAGGATACAATACAATAGCAATTAATCACCTTGGAGATTATGGTACTCAGTTTGGTAAACTAATAGTTGCAATTAAGGCATGGGGAGATAAAGAAGTTATTGAATCAAACCCTATTCCAGAGCTGTTAAAGCTTTATATTAAATTCCATGAAGAAGCTGAAAAACGACCTGAGCTGGAGGACAAAGCTAGAATGTGGTTTAAAAAGCTAGAGGATGAAGATAAAGAAGCAGCTCAGCTTTGGCAGTGGATTAGAGATATAAGCTTAATGGAATTCAATAGAGTGTATGGAATGCTCGGTATAAAATTTGATTCTTATGCAGGAGAAAGCTTCTATTCCGATAAAATGCCTTCGGCTTTAGAAAAGATGAGGGAAACAGAAATCATGAAGAAATCTCAAGGCGCAGAAATAGTTGACCTTGAGCCATTCGGAATGCCGCCGGCACTGATAACGAAAAAGGATGGGTCATCCTTATATATTACAAGGGATATTGCAGCGGCAATATATAGAAAGAAGCATTATGATTTCTATAAGAATATATATGTGGTTGGCTCTCAGCAGAATCTTCATTTCAAACAGTGGATAAAGATTATTGAGCTGATGGGAAACAGCTGGG
>JANQEZ010000286.1 GCA_028278115.1 Clostridia bacterium | reverse complement strand
TGAGAAATCCGAAGTTCGAGGCGTGCTGAAAGTGAGAGGTCGCAGCGTATAAAGAAATACGTAAGAGTTCTCACTTGAGGCAACAACGAAGAAATTCGGCTTTGTCAACAGCCTGAACAACTTGGTTTTCAAGTTGTTCTTTTTCTTTTTCTATATCAGCTTTTTCACAGTAAAATTATCCTCCAGCAAAGCCCAATTCTGGGGGAAGGGATAACCCAGGGCCCAATAGCTAATACCCTTTAAGTCATAGCTCTTTACCAAATCAAATTTAGCCTGAACACTGCGGGCATCTTCAAACCACACCTCATGCATTCTTCCCCTTTTATCTCTATAGCGATAAAATGGGGACTGTGATACCTCATCGTATTGGATTTCTGCACCATTTTCCACAGCCCTCAGTACAGCCTCTTGACAGCTAAAGGTTTCTGCTTCCTGACCTCGTCTATGGGGCAGCATCCAATCCCTTGCATATATTTGAAGTCCAAAGAGGATTTTTTCCTTGGGAATGACAGAAATGGCGTAGTCGATGACACTCTTGATTTCATTTAATGGTGAAATAGCTTGTGGTGGTCCCATCCTATGTCCCCATTCATATGTCATTAGTACTACAAAGTCTGCAATTTTTCCATGGGCCTTATAATCATGGGCTCCATAAAATAGTCCAGCCTCTTTACCCCTCATCTTTGGAGCTAAAGCCGTTGAAAGGAAATATCCTTCTTCATGTAGAACATCTACGGCTAATTGAAGAAATTTATTATATAGCTCCCTATCCTCTGGCAGTACATTTTCAAAATCAATGTTTAAGCCTCTATATCCTTTTTCCTTCATTGTGTTAACTATATTTGTTAAAAGCTGCCCCTGTATATATGGACTGTCAAGAATTATGCGGGCAAGATTCTCTCCTCTATCGGTTATGGTGAAGTTTGTTATAGACATCATTGGAACAATTTCTTCTAAGTAGGCTGCTTCAATTGCAGGTATATCTTCTATGGTTTCTAAGCCGCCATCCTTTTTAATTAGATATGGGAAGGGGCTTAGATAAGTTAAGTAATTTCCATCCTTCTTCACAATATCTACAGCCCTCTCCTTCAGCTCATAGGTATATCCATTCACCTCAATACTGGGGCCCTTCTTCTTAGGAATTATTAGCACAGTGCCGGGATATACTCTAATACCCCTTTGTATATTGTTTACCTTCATTAACCTTTCTAAAGAAACACCGTACCTACGGGCAATTTTCTCTAAGGATTCTCCAGGTCTAATTGTATATCTTATTGCTGGAATATATAATTTAAGACCTGGGTAAATCTCATTGGGATTCATTATTCGGCTTAGCTCTGCAATTCCCATAACTGTAGCTTCATATTTCTCGGCAATCTCCCATAGAGTTTCCCCTTTAGCTACGATGTGTAAGGTATCTTCTGTGGGAATTATCAAAGACTGACCAATGGCTAATTTATCTGGTCCTTGTAGTTTATTAATATCTATTATATTTTCAATTTCGACCCGATACTCGTCGGCGATTTCCCAAAGTGACTCCCCTGCCTTTACCACATGAATAAGCATCGAAAAACATCCCCCCTTACTTTTTACTACTATAAATATTATATGAGGGCTTTAAGTAAAAAGTTCTTATAGGGTTTTCAATTTTATGGATTTATCTAAGGATTACAATCCAATGGATTTACGTGGACCATACAATGCTTTACTTTTTTTATATCGCTTTCTATTTTATTATGTACATTTTCTGCAATATCATGGGCCTCTGATACGGATAAATTTTTATTGACTGAAATATCCACATCTACATATAGCTTGTTGGCATGTATTCTAGTCTTTAGCTTATCTATCCTAATAACGCCATCTGTTTCAACTACTATTTTCTTAATCTCCTCAACCGTCTCTTGGTCTGCTGATGAATCAATTAACTCTTTAACGGATTGGAGGTAGATATCAGCAGCAACCTTTACTACAAATATACTGATTACAAGGGCTGCTATGGAATCCAATACAGCGTAGCCCAGTATAGCTCCTGTAACTCCAATTAAACTGCCCACTGAAGATAGAGAGTCTGTACGATGATGCCATGCATCGGCAAGTAGTGCCGAGCTCTCTATTTTCTTTGCTGCCTTAGCTGTATACCTATACATCCATTCTTTAACTACAATAGAAAAGATTGCAGCATATATTGTTATCTTACCCGGGGTGGTGTAATCACCATTTATTATGCTCCTTATGGCACTATATCCCATAAAAGCAGCAGTTAAAAAAAGTATATTAGCAAGAACCTTTCCCATAACCGGCTCAATTTTTTCGTGTCCATATGGGTGATTTTCATCATCTTCTCTGTTAGCCAGTCTAATTCCAATTAATGCAACGATAGTACTAAATACATCGGACATAGAGTGGATTCCATCGGCAATAATTGCATTACTTCTTCCTACAAAGCCTATACTTACCTTTGCCGCCGAGAGTATTACATTGGCTATTATTGTAATCACTGATACCTTATTTGCTATTTGTATTCTTTGTTTACTATTCATTATTTCACCCCGCTAATATGTAAAATATCCTCTTCCCACTATACTAATTTTATTGTATATAGATGGGATATATTCCTAAAAAACTTAAGTTCAAATATTGATTATTTTAAGATATTTTCTTTTCAATTGATAATTTCCAATAGCCATATCCTATATTATATTAGCTTATTTTACCTTTTGCAATACTTTTTAAAAACAAATATATATTATTAATTGATAATGAAAGTTACTAGTCAGTGATTCCTCTTGTAGGTTATATTTATTCTTCCCAACTAATTAAAAATACAGCTTATGTAAATAAACTGTATTTTATTCATTATCATTTAATTTTTCAAAGAAAATGCTGTGATTCCAAATTCTATGGTTTCTATTTAGCTACCTTTATTTCAGTCCAAATACGATCATATATCTTTACCATATCACCTAAGTCTCTATATACCTCACAGTTTTTAAGAACTTCATCCCTTGGATAGGCTACTGGATTGTTTGCAATCTCATCATCTAGCATTTTCTTTGCTTCAGTATGGGGTGTTGAATATCCAATATAATCAGTATTTTTAAATGCAATTTCTGGTTCACACATAAAGTTTATAAACATTTCAGCTTCCTTTTTATTCTTTGATGTTTTAGGGATAACCATTCCATCAACAAAGAAATTACTTCCTTCTTTAGGAATAGCATAGTCAAGGTCTGGATTTTGACTTATCATATTCACTGCATCTCCAGCCCATACCACTGATAAGGCTGCCTCTCCACTTATCATTTTATCCTTGACTTCGTCTACAACATAGGCAAGTACCAAAGGCTTTTGCTTTATAAGCTCCTCTTTAGCCTTTTCCAGCTCATCTATCGCCCTAGTATTTAAAGAATATCCTAGCCTTTGCAGTGCAAGTCCTATGGTTTCTCTTTGACTATCTTTCATTAGAATTTGTTTTTTATATTTTTCATCCCATAATATATCCCAACTATCCACAGCCTCATTAATCATGGTTTTATTATATAAAATTCCAACAGTTCCCCACATATATGGTACAGAATACTCATTGTCAGGGTCGTATTCAAGGTCTTTAAAATTTTCATCTATATATTTATAGTTTGGAACATTGTTAAAATCTATCTTATGGAGCATATCTTCCTTTATCATCTTACTAATCATATAGTCCGATGGAATAGCTATATCGTAACTAACTCCACCTGGTTTTATCTTTTGATACATGGACTCATTTGTATCGTACATTTCGTAATTAACATTGATACCATATTTTTCTTCAAATTCGGTAATTACAGATTCGTCAATATAATCCCCCCAGTTATAAACATTGATGGTAACCTTATCTTCTCCCCTGCATGAAGTCATAGAGAGAACCATTAATAATGCAAAAGAAAAAACAGCCAGCCTTTTTATTATACTTTTCATATTACATTTTCCTTTCCCTGTGTATTTTTATTAGCCCTTACATTTACTATTAATAGTAAGGATAAAACAGTAAAAAACATAATCGTTGAAAGGGCATTTATCTGAGGCTTTATTCCCCTTCTAGCCATAGAATAAATCGTAATTGACAGGTTGGAAACCCCTGACCCTGTAGTAAAGAAGCTTATAACAAAGTCATCTATGGAAAGAGTGAATGCCAATAACCCTCCCGTAATGATTCCCGGCATGATCTCTGGTATAATAACCCGCCATAGTGCATGCCAAGGCGTGGCCCCAAGGTCTAAAGCTGCCTCATATAGATTAGTATCCAACTGCTTTAGCTTAGGCAGTACCGACAATATTACATATGGAATATTAAAGGTAATATGGGCAATAAGCAAGGTCATAAACCCCAGTTGAAGCTTTAAAAAAATAAATAGAATCATTAGGGAAATCCCCGTAACAATATCGGCATTAAGCACAGGTATATATGTTAGATTCATAACTATACTCTTATGTTTAATTTTCATCTGATGTATTCCTATTGCAGCTACCGTTCCTATTATTGTGGCAATTATTGTGGATGCAATTGCAATAGCTATGGTATAGTAAAGGGCAGACATTATTTGAGAATCAGTAAATAGTTCTTTATACCATTTCAATGTAAAGCCCCCCCAGGTACCCCTTGATTTTGAGTCGTTGAAGGAGAATATTATTAGAATGAGTATGGGGACATATAAAAATAGATAGACTAATGAAACATATATTTTCTTTAAGAAACGACCTACCATAAGCCCACTCCTCCCTCATCTTTATCTTCCCTGCCCATAACAGATGAGCACAGTAGTATAAGTACCAGCATAAGCATAGATATTGCACTTCCAAAATTCCAATCCCCTGCAACTAAAAACTGCTGCTCTATAAGATTTCCAATTAGAGTAAACTGTCCTCCACCAAGCAGTCTTGAGATTACAAAGGTTGTAATGGCTGGCATAAATACCATAATAATTCCAGATACTACACCGGGTAAGCTAAGTGGAAATATAACTTCTCGAAACACCTTTAATCCATCAGCACCTAAATCCTCAGCAGCCTCAATAAGGTTTTTATCTATCTTAATCAATACAGAGTATATAGGTAATACCATAAATGGCAAAAAGTTATATACCATTCCTAAAACTACTGCACTATTTGAATACATAATATTGAAAGCAGGCAGATTCAATGAAGCCAAGAATTTATTTATTAATCCACTGCGCTCTAAAAGGGTCATCCATGCATAGGTTCTAAGAAGAAAGTTCATCCACATGGGAATAACGAAAAATAGTATCAGCATATTTCTATAGCCTATTGGCGATTTTGCAATAATCATAGCCATTGGATATCCCAATAGCAGGCAGATAGCAGTGCTAATCAAGGCTAGGTTAATTGAATGTACTAAAACTCCAATATATACGGGGTCAAAAAACCGTTTATAATTTTCTAATGTAAAGGTAATTCCCAAGCCATCTCTAAAAGTTATACTATAAAACAGTACTAAAAGTATCGGTACAACTGTAAAGAGTATCATCCAAACTATGTAAGGATAGGCAATCCATTTATTTTTCATCAGCTACCCTCTCCTTTTTCATAATATGAATGTCATTGGGCCCGATTATTATACCAGCTTCCTGAGATGCATGTACCATCTCTGTGCTATGAATTTTGAACACATGCTTGTTACTCCTAACCATCATTTCATAATGAACACCCTTAAATATTACTGACTCAACTGTGACTGTAAGCATTCCCTCACGGGTAGGTACAACCTTTATATCCTCAGGGCGAATTACAACATCAACCTTTTCCTTTTTCATAAAGCCTTTATCTAAGCATTTGAACTTTCTTCCCGCAAATTCTACTAAATAGTCCTCATGCATAATCCCATCAATTATTGTGCTCTCACCAATGAAATCAGCAACAAATGAATTTTTAGGCTCATTATAAATATCCTCAGGAGTTCCTAGCTGCTGCAATTTTCCATCCTTCATAACAATGATTTTATCCGACATAGTTAGTGCCTCTTCTTGATCGTGGGTAACGAATATAAATGTTATACCTAGCTTTTGCTGCATACGCTTAAGCTCAATTTGCATTTCCTTTCTAAGCTTTAAATCAAGTGCCCCTAAGGGCTCGTCTAGCAGCAGCACTTCCGGTTCATTTATAAGTGCCCTGGCTATGGCAATCCTCTGCTGTTGCCCACCACTCAAAGAGTTTATAGAACGTTTTTCAAACCCCTTAAGATTTACTAGTGACAACATTTCCTTAACCTTTTTCTCAATGAGTCTTTTATCCATCTTTTTAACCTTTAATCCAAAAGAAATGTTATCGAAGACATTCATATGGGGAAATAGAGCATATTTTTGAAAAACTGTATTTACTTTTCGCTTGTATGGAGGCATACTTGTTATATCTGTACCTTCAAACAGTATTTCTCCACTCGTCACCTGCTCAAACCCTCCAATAAGCCTAAGGGTAGTGGTTTTACCACATCCACTTGGTCCTAGCAATGTAATGAACTCATTTTTACGCACATAAAAGCCCACATCATTCAGTGCCCTATGCCCATTAAAGTCCTTGCAAACATTCCTAAGCTCAATGATATTTCTTTCCATTTATCTACCTCCTATTAATGATTTTTTTTATCTCATATGCATAAATTAATCTATGCTATATAGAAATTTTACATTTATGTCTATATTTTCAAAGTATATATTTGGAAGAATTATATCTAATTTTGGCATGCATTGTCAATATAAAATAGGGAAATATGACAATTTTTTGAAACAAAAAAATCTTTATGAATTGAATCCTCATTAATTCTAACTAATTTTTTCTGTTTTTTTTCATGCTTTTACAGCCTTTTTAAATACATAACACCTTCACAATTTTAAATTCCACGAATAAAATAAATTATAACGTTTCGTGATGGGAGGTTTTTGTGTTGGCTGATAAAGTGGTGGACATACAGAATGTCTCTAAGATATATCACTCCTTAGATGGAGAAACCTTAGCTATGAATAATCTTTCTCTATCTGTATTAAGGGGTGAAATAGTATCAATAGTGGGTCCTAGCGGTTGTGGAAAAACTACTCTTTTGTCGATGATGGCCGGACTCATAGGTCCCTCGTCGGGCAAGATTCTAATTAATAATCAAGAGATTATAAAATACGATAAGAATATAGGATATATGTTTCAAAAAGACAATCTGTTTGAATGGAGAAGCATACTGAAAAACGTTCTTATAGGCTTAGAAATTCAAAATAACCTCACCTTAGAGAATATTGCTAAAGTCGAAAAGCTTTTAGATGTCTATGGATTAGGTGATTTTAAAAATCATTATCCAAGTCAGCTATCCGGTGGGATGAGACAAAGGGTAGCATTAATAAGAACTTTGTCCACGGAGCCGGAAATATTACTTCTAGATGAGCCTTTTTCCGCATTGGATTATCAGACACGCTTGAAGGTAGCAGATGATATGACGTTTGTAACATATCCTTTTAAAGAAATTCTTAATTTTTCAAAAGATTTAGAAGTTTTACTTTTAATGTTTTGCTGTGAGCTGTCAGCCGTTAGCTGTTAGCCAAATAGACATTTTATTTTTAGCTTACGAAATATTTCAAAAAAATGTTAAGTTTTAGGGTCACACATCTATAATATGATATAATGTTTAAACTAGAAAAAGGTTATCTTAACTCGTTGAGCTAGTAAATCATTAATTTTAGTGTTTCAATACTTAAGGGGGTTTTGATATTTCATTTGAGTGATTTTTATGAATCTGTTTTAACCTACAAAATATAAG
>JANQEZ010000281.1 GCA_028278115.1 Clostridia bacterium | reverse complement strand
GAGGCGTGCTGAAAGTGAGAGGTCGCAGCGTATAAAGAAATACGTAAGAGTTCTCACTTGAGGCAACAACGAAGAAATTCGGGTTTCTCAACAGCCTGAGAGTGGGTATAATCCACTCTTTTTTTGTTTTTGCTAAGGAACTAAAAATTATTACCAGTTAAATTTGGGTAGAGTTTTTAACAGGTAGCCAGAGGTCTTATTAGAAAGACCCTAATACTTGCGACTTGGAACTAAAGAACGTCACCAGACGCCTTTGTCCTTCAAAAGCAAGAAAATCATTAATTTATAAAGATTAAAATTTGTATAGGATGTGAGTATTTTGTGGAAAAGGTGTTAACAGATTAACAGATATCCACAATATAGATAAATCCATAGCATTCTTAGAAAGTAGTTAAAGAGGCAAAATTTAGTATAATAATCCAGAGTACACGAATATTTGAAAAATCATAAAGAATAATATTCGCATATTAATTGACTGATACCATCACTTCTGATATTATTAAATGTGTATGTTCGGATTTTAAAGTTTTGAAAGAAGGTGTATGAAATGTCAACGGTGGTTATTGTAGGGGCACAATGGGGTGACGAAGGAAAAGGTAAGATTATAGATTATTTAGCTGCAGAGGCAGATGTAGTAGTTAGAGGACAGGGTGGAAATAATGCAGGTCATACAGTGGTGGTTGGAGATAAGAAGTATGCTCTCCATTTAATTCCTTCGGGGATACTTTATCCTGAGACGATAAATATAATTGGAAATGGAGTTGTGTTCGATCCAGAAGGCTTCTTGAATGAATTAGAGAAGCTTGAAGCAGAAGGGGTTATCACTGAGAATATAAAAATTAGCGATAGAGCCCATGTGATATTTCCCTATCATAAAGTTATAGATACCCTTGCTGAAAAGGCAAGAGGAGATAAAATGATTGGAACTACTAAAAAGGGTATTGGACCATGCTATATGGATAAAGTGGAAAGATCGGGAATAAGAATATGTGATTTAATGGAAAAAGAAGTATTTATTGAGAAGGTCACAGCTCAAATAGAAAGAAAAAATAAAATCATTGAAAAGCTTTATGATGGAGAGAGATTGAACAAGGATGAAATAGTTAAAAAATACTTAGAGTATGCTGAAAAAATAAGACCTTATGTTGATGATACTACCGTAATAGTTTATGATGAAATAAAAAATAATAAGAAAGTTTTATTTGAAGGAGCTCAAGGAACTTTGCTTGATATAGATTTAGGAACTTATCCCTATGTTACAAGCTCCCACCCTATTTCCGGAGGATTTACTATAGGATCAGGCATAGGGCCAAATATGATAGAAGAGGTTCTTGGAATAGCTAAAGCCTATACCACGAGGGTTGGAAAGGGACCATTTGTTACTGAGCTTGATGATGAGATGGGCGACAAAATAAGGACAGCAGGTAATGAATTTGGTACTACAACCGGTAGACCAAGAAGATGTGGATGGTTTGACTTGGTAATGGTGAAGTACGCTGCTAGAATAAATGGAATGACCTGTATAGCACTTATGCTACTTGACGTATTAACGGGCTTTGACAAAATAAAAATCTGTACGGGCTATAAATTAGATGATAAAATAATAGATTATTTCCACGCATCCTTAAATCAGCTTTCTAATTGTGAGCCCATTTACGAAGAGCTTGATGGCTGGAATGAAGATATAACAGAGGCTAAGAGCTTTGAAGAACTTCCAGAAAATGCAAAGAGATACATCTGTAGAATTGAAGAATTATTGGAATTACCCGTTAAAATAGTTTCAATAGGACCAAAGAGAAGTCAGACGATAGTTAGAGATAATATATTTAGATAAAAAACTAGATCTCAGTCTAGTTTTTTTATTAGTATTCGATGTAATTATTTGGGATTATATGATATAATGAGTCCGTTATTCATTAAATGAAATACTAGTAATATATGGAGGAATATCAATGGCAAAAAAGATATTAAGTCTCTTAAAACTATCTAAAGCTTTCTATATTGCATTAATTCCAATTATATATCTTTCAATCAATAGAGGAATTCATCAAGCTAAAAGGTATAGTATAGAGAAGTATACTGTAGAAAATCATTCTTCAGTTAAGAATATTATTCCAAATATTAGGATAGGAATAGTCTATGGCATTGTAAGTTTTTTAATTCTAACTGCAATATGGATTTGCATTTTAAAGCTTATATCAATTCTACTTAAGGATGATATATTTTTTAAGAAGTTTTTCACATTGGGAGAGATGAGTGTAAATAGTATTATAACAAAGATATTTTACATAGGAATTATCCAAGTTGTCTATTTATCATACAATTACAGGATAATCTTAGGAGCCCTTTCGAGATTTTCAAATTGGCAAAATCTGAGCTCAAATATTATTATATATTATTCATTATTCAATTCAATCATAGGCTTTATTATTATATTTTTAATCCTTCTTGCTTTGTGGAAGCTAGTATGCGAGTTGATGATAATAATATTTAGATGTTTTGAAATTTATTATGATAGAAGGAGAAGTAACATAAAAGAATAATTAAAGAATGAAAGCGTCATAGTACGCTTTTCTTTTTTTGCAAAAAAGAAAAAAGAGACATATGCACCTTATCATACATCCCTCTTTTATAATGGAGCTGGCGATGGGACTCGAACCCGCAACCTGCTGATTACAAGTCAGCTGCTCTGCCAATTGAGCTACGCCAGCTTATGCAATTAAGAATTTAGAATTATAAATTAAGAATTATTCAAGTCATTCTTCTATTTATTTTTCTTAAAAGAACTGACCCTAATCATCCTTAATTCCTCATTTTTAATTCTTAATTATAATATTGGTGACCCC
>JANQEZ010000279.1 GCA_028278115.1 Clostridia bacterium | reverse complement strand
TAAAAAGTCTATGGCAGGCTGTTTTTCCTTTTCTACCCCCGCCTTGTCAGCCTCCATACTCAAAAACTTTTCATATCCTACAATATCATATATAACGTTTCTAATAAAGGCACTCCCTGTAAAATCTGGCGGTGCTGGATAAGTAAATCTACCTGAATTTTTCTTAACCATGTCTAAAATTTCTTCATGGTTTTTAGGTGCTTTATCCAGCCTAGCAGTATCATATATCATCACGAACTGGGCCTTACCGTAGGGGGCTTCGTATCCCTCCACTGGATTTCCAAAATCAAACTTTACATCTGGAGAATCCTTGTCTACATATTTATTAAAATTAGGAAGCTTATCTGTAAACGAGCCTAATAGTAAATCGTTGGTTTTAGCAGTATAAAAATTCTCACCATTTATCCAAACTATATCAATAGTTCCTTCCTTTGAATTTATTTGCTTCTCTCCCAATAATTTATTTAAGATATCATCAATATTCATCGGCACTCTATTTAAGGTAATATCATGTTCTTCCTTAAGTCTCTGGGCAACATAGTCGTCTAGCCAATCGTTAACTATCTGACTTCCGCCCCATCCATAAAAATTAACTGTAGCACCCCTTGAGCTCTCTAGGATATTATTCCAATCCTTTTCTAAAACGTTTTCATAGGCTTGCTCCGATTGATTGGAACATGCGGCTAAATTAAATACTATAATTAGTGTAAATAAAATAATAAATACTTTTCTCACAATACTACCTCCTGCCTTTAGGTTTTTTGCTTTTTTTAATCTTCAACCTCTACTTCCTGATTCCTTTAGAAATATATAGTTATACTAAAGTAAAAATTTAAATAGGAGCTTACATCCAAGCCACGCTCCGACAAACATAAAAACTGCATATACCCATCCATGCAAGGAAAAGGATGGAATAGCACTAAAATATGCACCAATATTACATCCGAAGCTTAGCCTGCTTCCATATCCCATTAATACCCCTCCGACTAAGCCAAATAACAACTGTTTTCTGTTTTTTATCCTCTTCCATTTAAACTCCGAGGCTAGAAAAGCTGCTATTGATGCTCCCATCATTACGGATAAATTTATAACCGTATATTCATTATTAAAGAAGGTCTTTCCTTCACTTAATTGATTCCCGTTTACAGTAAAATAATGCCAATCTAAATGGTCAACTCCCATTACCTCTAGGATTCCCATTCCCCAATAGAGAAAGCCCGTTGTAATTCTCCAGGGTTTTCCTGAAAATGCAAATAAAGTTATATTGAGCAGTGCTAGAATTATTCCTCCAGCTATATAAGGCCAAGGTTTTTTGATTATCTTTTCAATTACTCTCATCTAACCACCCTTTATGGATATACGCTTTTATAGTTTAATATTTTCAAAGAAAAAAATGTAGAAGCATCCATTGTTTTCTTTCTAAAAATTGATTAAGGTTTAAAAGCCTTTATCTTTATTGTCTTTTCTCAATATATATTTCCCATTCACCATCGCTAATTTCTGCATAGTCTACTTCATGACCCTGCTTCTTAGCCCAATCAATAACGTTAGTGATGGAGCAGCTATGGTCAGTTTCCATTATTAATACATCGCCTATATTCATCTTATTAAGCTTCTTTAAAGCCTTTAAAAGCGGTATAGGGCATGCTTCATGCATGCAGTCTATTCTAACCTCTAACATTTAAAAACCTCCAAATCAAATTGACATCATATTATTCTTCGTCTGATATATGTCTACTACATAATAAAGTATGCACAGTGCTATAATTTGCAATGTTACTGTGAGGGGAAGCCCCAAATACTCTGGTATATAAATTGCCTTAGACCTGCTTATAAAAAATCTATCCCAAAATTCAAAATGGTATCCTCCAAGGACTGTACCCATTATAAATCCACTTAACACCACCATTTGCAGAGCAAATCCTTCTCCAATCCTCATAAGGGTACCACTTGCACATCCCCCAGCAATTACCATTCCTATTCCAAATAATATTGCACCTATCGCAGTATGAATCCCAAGGGGAGCTATCTTTCCCGGTATATTTTCATACCCAATAGCTGTATTTCCACCTATAGCATTATATTGAATAAAGGCAAATCCAATTGTAGATATAATGAATGCTATTATAACTGCCTTTAAAACAGATGAACTTCCAACCATTATTGGGTCCCTAAAGCTTGCGGTAAAACAAAATCTTGATTTCTGTAGGGTAAAGCCTATTAAAAGTCCTATAATCCATATTACACTATAAAGAAAGTTATTCTTTAGAAGGAGTATATATATGATAATACCTATAAATATTAAAACACCGCCATAAATCACCTGATTTTTTTTTCTCTTATTTTTTAGTTGTCGTTTCCTTTTCAATTCTTCTATTTTACTGGAAGCCAATTAAGTCACTCCTTTAAAGGAAAGACCAGCATGTTAAATTCTAGTCAATCCATAAATATATTATATATAATTAAAAAGGTCTTTCACATTTAGAATGTTTATATTGGATAACTAAATATTATATACACCCTATTTATATTTTATCAGCTTCTGTGATAAAATGAAAATAATTAATACTAAGGTGGTGTAAAATGCATAAAGTACTTTTTGATTGTGATAACACAATGGGTTTAAAAAACTGTGATGTAGATGATGGTTTAGCTCTACTATATCTTCTAGGTAGAGATGACATCGAGCTTTTAGGTGTTACTACTACTTTTGGCAACAGCACAATTGACATGGTTTACAATAATACTAAGAATATGTTTAATGAACTAAATATTAACAATCTTCCAATGATGAAGGGTGCTCCCTCCGGTGAAGATAGACAGAGTGAGGCATCGGAATATTTGGTAAGTATGGCAAAAAAATATCCCGGAGAAATAACTCTACTGGCAACGGGTTCACTCACTAATCTTCTTGGGGCATATGAGCTAGATAATAGTTTCTTTGACAATCTAAAGGATATAGTTTTAATGGGAGGTATTACGGAGCCATTAATAATCAATGGAAAAAATTTGGACGAGCTAAATTTCTCCTGTGACCCTGCTGCATCCTATGGAGTTTTGAGTTCAAACACTAAGGTAACTGTCCTCACCGGTCATATATGTCTTCAGGCTCTATTTGGGGAAAATGAATACAAGAGGCTGATGGAGGATAGTTCAAAGGAAATATATAAATACATAAAAAGAAAAACCATAGCCTGGTTTGAATTCATCATGGAGGAATTTGGAATCAAGGGCTTTTACAATTGGGATGTTGTGGCTGCACTATACATAACTCACCCTGAGCTATTTGACGAAAACATTAAAAAGCTTGTATCCACGCCAGAGGACTTAAAGAAGGGTTACTTAGTAATAGACTCCTCATCTAATAATAGCTATGAAGTAAATATTCCCACTAAAATAAAAGATATTGATAAATTTAATGACTTAGTTTTTAATGCTTGGGGGAAGGTGGAGGTGTAAAGCGTCTTGAGACGCTTTACAGTTAGTAGTTCGTGGTTAGTAGTTAGTAGTGATTATGTCATTCTTTTAGGTCTGTTAATGATGGCTTCTCTTATATAATAGTTATATAGATAAAAAGGTTAAGCCCTTTATAATAACGACTTAACCTTTTTATTTTTTAGAAATTCACGCCTTCTTGTAAAAAATTGAATAATCCCAGCAAAGTCAAATAACATCCATCATCTCAAAAAAGACCCATAAAACTTTCCCTAATCTTTAGCCTCATCCTCAAAGAATTGACCCTAATACTTGCAACTTGGAACTTGGAACTCGCACCTTGCACCTCGCACCTTTCCCCTACTTATCTATCTTTTCACCGCTTTTAGAGTATTCTAGCCATGATCCATCGTAATTCCTTACATTTTCATAGCCCAATAGCTCTGTTAATGCAAACATTGTATGGGCAGCTCTAACAGCGCTCTTACAATGGGGCATTATTGCTACTTTATCGTCGGTTATTCCCAGTGACCCATAGATTTCCTTTAATTCCTCAGCACTTTTATATGTGCCGTCTTCATTTAAAGCCTTGGTCCATTCAACCCATACTGCTCCAGGAACGTGTCCTTCATTATATTCCTTTTCTGAACGAGTATCTAGTACAACATAATCTTTATTGTCAAAGCTTTCCTTGACCATATCAAGGTCTGCAACTAAGTTTGTATTTGTATCCTTTGCATTATATACTGTGGCTTCTGTTGCCTTTGGAGATGAAGCTGTATCAAATTCCTCTGCTTCCCAAGAAGCTAAGCCGCCATTAAGTAGTCTTACATCCTCATGTCCATATACCTTCATTACCCACCAAAGTCTTGATGCCCAAAGCTCTTTATCTGCATCGTAAATTACTACTGTATCATCATTTGTAATTCCAGCTTCTCCAAGAACCTTTTCTATCTGTTCCTTTGGAGCTATCATTCCTTTAATTCCATCTACAGAGGTAGCAATATCTCCTCTAGACACCTTAACTGCTCCTGGTATATACCCACTGGGTAATTTGGCATCTCTAAAATCAATTACCTTCACCTCTCCATTGTCCATCATATCCTTAAGCTGTTTTGCCGACACTAGGCTTTGTGGCTTTGCATAGCCCATATCATCTGTTTCTTCCTGAGCCTGCTCCTGTACTGTTTCTTCTTGTTTAGGCTCTTCCACTGATGCAGGCTCTTCCGTCACAGGAGCGGTACATCCAACAGCCCCAAATATGAGGGCTAAAATAAGAAATACTGTTAATAAGCCTTTTCCTTTAAACATTTTCCTCTCTCCCCTTTTAAGTATGTATCCCAAAGGTTTTCTAAGGAATACAAATTAATTATTTTCGTTAAATAATTATCTATAATTATAAACTATTGGGAAAATATTCATAGTATGTATGACAAATTCTTATAAGCATAAGCATTATTTATAAGAAAACATGGGAAAATATCTGGTGATGCATTTTGGGTGCAAGTTACAGGTTTCAAGTTCCAAGTTCTAAGTTCCAAGTTCTAAGTTCCAAGTTGCAAGTATTAGGGTCTTTCTAATAAGTGTTAGAAGAAGATACTTTGAGTCCAATATTTTACTGGTAATAGTTTCAATTTCACTTCTAACACTTGATTTTACTTTATTTCAGCTATGCAATTTCTTGCAAAAAATGTTTGAGCTCCTTAGCAATTAAAAAGCAACCTCTATTGAAGCTTTACAGTTAGTAGTTAGTGGTTAGTGGCGATTATGTCATTCTTTTAGGTCTGGTAAGGGTGATTGCTCTTATAAAATAGTTATATAGATAAAAAGGTTAAGCCCTTTATAATAGCGACTTAACCTTTTTTTATTTTTTAGAAACTCACGCCCTCTTGTAAGAAATTGAATGATCCCAGCAAAGCCAAATAACATCCATCATCTAAAAAAAGCCCCATAAAACCTTCCCTAATCTCATCCTCTGCCTTAACCTCGACCTTATCCTCAACCTCATCCTCTGCCTTAACCTCAACCTTAATCTCATCCTCAACCCCTGCCTTAACCTCAGCCTCAACCTCAACCTTAACCTCTACCCCATCCTCAAAGGATTGACCCTAATCCTTGCAACTTGCATCTTGGAACTTACAACTTATTCTACTTCTCCCGAATCCACAGGATTAGATTTATCCATGCTCCATTCAAACCATCCGCCATCGTATACTGCTATGTTTTCCCATCCCATTAGATAGGCATCAAAGAAGGCTTCGCTGGCTCTCCAGCCTGTTCCACAGTAGAAGGCCGATTTTTTATCTGGGGTTACGCCCCAGTCCTTCCAATTTTCAGCTATTTCTTTGTAGTTTCTCATGGTTCCATTTATATTACGATAGTCCTCCATATGATATGGGTCTGAACCTGCATGTCCCCATGTGGAGCCCTTTATTCTTCCCTTTGGCTTTATATAAGAGTATCCGCTTGTCTTGCCTAGATATTCTGCCCAGCTTCTTATACTAACCAGCTCTTCATTGTCATTTGCCAGTATCATCTTTGCTTCTTTAGTGTCAATTATATACTCTGGATTTGCAGGGACCTCTATTCCAAAGCTCTCAACAGGTATTGGCAGGTTGCCCTTAGTCTCTATTTCATATCCTGCTGTCTTCCATGCATTAAATCCACCATTTAGCAGTCTTACATCCTCTACACCACAATACATGAATATAGACGCCGCCCTGGCTGCCGCGGTAGTGTCGGCACCGTACAAAATAACAGTAGTATCATGGGTAACTCCATATTTTAGAAGCATTTTTTCTAAGTCCTCATCTGTTTTACGATTCCAAAGAGGTTCTTCTTCTATTTCATTTGTATCTAAATGTACTGCACCGGGTATATGGCCTTTATTATAATCCTTTGGCTCTCCCCAGCTGACTTCAAATATCCTATAGGTTTTTGCAGCATAGGTCTTAGGATTTTCTCCATTTATTAAATCATTAATCCATGCTGGATGAACTAATTTATCATAGTTTTTAAGGCTCTCCATGGGTAAAAGCTCATCGCTAGACCACTCCATCATGCCGCCTTCATATACTAGAACCTTATCATAGCCTAAATCCTTTAGAACCTCAGCCATAGAATTGCTATCCTTACCATGGGTGTCATAAACTACTATAGTTTTCTCGGGAGCAATACCTTTTGCAATCAAAGCATTCTTTAGTTTATTACCCTTTATTTCCCTTGTCCATGAATAAGGAAGGTCTACAGCCCCCTTGATGTGTCCTCCCCTTGCTTCGCCTTCAAGCTTCCACCCAATATATGCGGCTTCACTTCTAATATCTACAATTACAAAATCATCATTTTCAAGTTCCTTTTTTAATTCGTTCTTATCAATGCTTGTCTTTATAATATCTTCCTTGATTTCAGCTTTATTATCCTCAGTTTTATTAGATTCTTTAGTCTCCACACTGCATGCAGAAAAGATACCTAAGCTAAGGGTCATGACCAAAGCAATACTAAAAAAGCCCTTTAATTTTTTCATCTATTTCTCCTCCTATTTCCATGTCTATTGCCAATTTCAAGTCTAATTTTACAGGAGGAAAAACCACCAGGCAAATTGAAATATTTAATACTAGTCAGATATCTATAATATTTTTCAATACATATTTATTTGCCTTTAAAGTATAATTTTTATGAAAATTTTTCTTTATATTATTATGCTTGTAACCCATAGAAAATCTAATAAGTAGGTTTTTAAAGCCATAGTATACAACTCCCTAAGCATATATCTTAACAATGCTAGGGAGTTTCTAATGGATGCAATTCTATTTTATTTCCAATTTCTATACCCTTCTTTTTACACATTCCCCTTGAAAGTTCTATTACATAGCTTGCACTTGAAATATACTGACTTACTCTAGAAGGCCTTATATTCTCAACTATCCCGCAAACTAATCCATTTCTATCAACGAATACCACATCTATATCAAACTTCATAAAAAAAGTATGTATACCTTTACACGGCTTAATACAAAGCCCCTCATCCTCATCTAATCTTTCTCTACCAATTTGACCCTTTAGCCTTGCAAAAAACCCCTCTGCCACCCTTCCTTTACCGGCAATAACATTACCCCTTGAAACATTCCTAATCTCAATAATCTTCATAACACCCCTCAATCCCAAATCCTTAATATCTTTTTGACTCTAAAAACCATCCCAAAAACTTGTATCTTGCAACTTGCACCTTGAACCTCGCATCTTGAACCTTGAACCTCGCACCTCGCACCTAACCTTCACTTTCCAAGCTGCTGAATAACTCTAATTACTGCTGGTCCCAAAAGCACAGTAAATATTGTTGGAAATATGAATATAATTAAGGGAAAGAGCATTTTTATGGGAGCCTTCATGGCCTTTTCCTGTGCCCTCTGACGTCGCTTTATTCTCATCTGCTTAGACTGTATTCTGAGAACATTTGTAATTCCCACCCCTAATTCTTCGGCTTGGATAATAGAGCCTACAAATGATGTCAAATCTGATATGCCGCATCTTAGGCTCATATCCCTAAGGGATTCTTTTCTATTTTTCCCCATTTTCATCTCATTCAGTACTCTGCTGAATTCCTTTGCCAAATGACCTTCCATCTTATTTATTAGTCTTGATAATGCACCATCGAAGGAAAGTCCTGCTTCAACACTAACCGTCAAAAGGTCAAGGACATCGGGCAGGGAATTAGTCATTTCTTTTTGTCTTTTTTTGATTAAGTATATAAGCAAAAAGTTGGGAAGATAATAGGATATGATAAGAATTATTATTCCCATGCCTACTCTTTTTAAAGAAATCCCATCTCCCATTAGGACACCAGCAAAAAATATTGAAGGGATTATTAGGGTAAATAACACCTTTAAGAAAAACCATCCATTTACCCCTATATTAAAGGGATTACCAGCCATATCTATTTTTTTACTTATACGTTTTTTTATACCCTTGGGTGCAGCCCTAAGCACGAGCTTAGATAGATTGCTGCCAATGGGTTTTAATACCCTTTCTAAAAAAGGTGTATCAAGCTCATCAAGATTTTCTTTATTTTCTTCTCTTAACTTGATACTATCCAGCCTTGAAATAATATCTAGTCGCCCTTTGAATAGGAGCTTTAAAAGAGAATAGAAAATAATAAATAGAGAAATTAACCCTAAAAATGAAGTTATAAAAATCATATTGCCACCCCTAAACCTCGATTTTAACTATTTGGTTTACAAGAATAATTCCTAAAATCTGACTTACAAATGAGATACTTAAAATCATTATTCCATAGCTGCTGCTAAATAGTGGTGTCATATATTCTGGATTTAATAGATGCAGTATCAAGCCTAAGGCTATAGGCAGTATAGATACCACAATACCCGATATTCTCCCTTGGGCAGTCAATGTTCTAATTTCTCCCTTTAGCCTTACCCTTTCCCTAATGGTTTCAGAAATATTATCTAGTATCTCTGAAAGGTTTCCTCCTATCTCCCTCTGTATCATTACTGCATTTATAACCAGCTCCAAATCATCACTTTCTACCCTCAGCAGAAGATTCTCCAAGGCTCTTTCTGTGGAAGCACCCAATCTTAGCTCCTTTAACAGCTTTTTAAATTCATATGCAATAGGGTCTGGCATCTCTGTAGCTACAGAATCTACTGCCTGTAAAAAACTATGGCCTGCCTTTAGTGAGTTTGAAATAATGAGTATACTGTCCCCAAGCTGGTCATTAAAAAGCTTATATCTTTTTGTCGTCCTAATTTTAAGTATTAATGAAGGCAATAACCACCCTAAAAACCCAAGTATTACAGAGCTTAATAATGATCTTGATAAATAAGAAAATAAGAAAATGCCTCCTAATAGGGATAGGATTTGAATTGCTATGAATTCTTCACCCTTTAATGGCAACCCCCCTTTAATCAGCCTATATCTCAGCTTATTAATGTATTTTTTCATTAATAAGGTTTCTGCTGCCTTTTTTCCTAATTCATTTAATACTCCACGAATTTGCAATATAGATATTTTACGGGTTTTCTTTGAGTCTTCAATAATCACAGCTTCATAACCCTTTGCTTTAAAATATTTATCCAGCCTTTCAACATCTTTGGGTCTTAAGAATATTAAAAGGGAAAGGGAGTATATAATTGACAAAGAGGACATAAATAAAAGTATAGTTATTAAATTAATCACATCACATCATCCCTTCATGAATATATGAGATGGAATCTTAACTTTATTATCTTCTAATTTCCTTAAAAATTTAGGCTTAATTCCCGTAAATACAAACCTGCCTCCAATTTTGCCATTTTTATTATCATTTTCTTGCTCATACCTGAATATATCCTGGAGAATAATTACATCCCCTTCCATTCCTTGTACCTCTGTAACATAGGTTATCTTCCTGCTTCCATCCCTAAGTCTTGATTGTTGAACAATTAAATCCACAGCAGATGCAATCTGCTCTCTGATGGCTCTAATTGGTATTTCCATCCCCGCCATAAGCACCATAGTTTCGAGCCTCGACAGCATATCCCTGGGAGAATTGGCATGACCTGTAGTCAGTGAACCATCATGTCCTGTATTCATTGCTTGAAGCATATCCAAGGCCTCTCCAGAGCGAACCTCACCTACAACTATTCTGTCGGGCCTCATTCTCAAGCTGTTTTTCACAAGGTCTCTTATTGTAATTGCTCCTTTTCCTTCGATATTTGGGGGTCTGGTTTCAAGTCTAACCACGTGTTCCTGCCATAATTGAAGCTCAGCAGCATCCTCAATAGTAACAATTCTTTCATCATTTGGAATGAATGAAGATATAACGTTTAGGGAGGTTGTCTTACCGCTTCCAGTTCCTCCCGATACTATTATATTGAGCTTCCCTTCTACACACCCCTTTAGGAACTCAGCTATTTGAAGAGATAATGTCCCAAAATCTATTAAATCACTAATCTGAAAGGGCTCCTCTGAGAACTTTCTTATTGTAAGTGTAGGTCCATTTAAGGCTAAAGGAGGTATAATTGCATTTACACGGGAGCCATCCGGTAATCTAGCATCTACCATAGGAGAGCTTTCGTCTATACGCCTTCCTAAAGGAGAAACTATCTTTTCAATAACATGCTGAACATGCTTATCATCTTTAAATCTAGTCTCAGTTAATATCAACTTCCCCTTTTTCTCTACATATATTTGATTAGGTCCGTTAACCATTATTTCCGATACATCTCCGTCCTTTATTAAAGGTGTTATAGGTCCAAATCCAATTGTTTCATCTAGTATTTCCCCTCGAAGCTTCTCCCTTTCCGTTCTGGAAATAATCAGATTTTCTCCATCTATACTTTCCTTTATGATTTCTTCTATATCTTCTTTCAGTTTTTCATTATCCTTTGTGAGCCCAGTGGTGTCCAAGGATATTTCTTCTATGATTCTTTTTTGTATTTTATCCTTTAAATCTCTAAAGGGATCGGTATATGTCTTTCTATTTATCTTCTCTGCCAATTTGAAATTATTCTTCTCCTTCTCAAGCCTTGCCATTAGAGACATCAAACCACCCCTATACCTTTATATATAGGTAACCAACAATAGAGTGAAATAAAACTAAAAGGATTATGATATTTTATTTTAGTGATTTCAATGAATCTGTTTTCTCCTTCAAAATATATAAAAAACAGGTTCATTGCATAAGCGGA
>JANQEZ010000069.1 GCA_028278115.1 Clostridia bacterium | reverse complement strand
CTGACCCTGTGATCCTGCTTAAACTGATTAGAATATCCCTAATACTTGCAACTTGGAACTTGC
Source organism: Clostridia bacterium (assembly GCA_028278115.1). Lineage (GTDB taxonomy): Bacteria > Bacillota > Clostridia > Peptostreptococcales > Caminicellaceae > JANQEZ01. The sequence continues at coordinate 3,882 of JANQEZ010000069.1, read as the reverse complement.
AACTTGTATCTAGAATATGTCCTCAGACATATTCTTTCACCTATTTTTTCAAAAAATCAACAGCAAATTGAGCATACAAGGCTGAAGCGGTTTCAAGGGCATCTTCATCAATATCAAATTTTGGATGATGATGGGGGAAATATTCTAGATTGCTTTCATTCTTACATCCTACAAAGGCAATGGCCCCTGGTGCGTGTTTAGTAAAGTATGAAAAATCCTCACCGCCTGTGGTCTTTTCATAGGTAATCAAAGCATCCTCACCACTTATCTTCTTTACCGCTCCCTCTGCAATAGAAGACATCCTTGGATCGTTTATTGTGGGAATAACGAGCTGCTTATAGTCCAGCTCAGCCCTGGCTCTATAGCTGTTTGCAGTATTCTGGACAACCCTTCTAAGCATTTCTTCAAAGGCATCATTAACCTCCATACTAAAGCACCTAGTCGTTCCTTCTAGATGAGCATCCCCCGACATAACATTAAACTTAGTTCCAGCATTAAACATACCAACACTAACAACCGCAGGGTCTAGAGGATTTATCTCCCTGCTGACAAGGGTCTGAAGATTCATAACCATAGCAGAGCCCACAACAACTGCATCAACACCTTGATGGGGCATAGAGCCATGCCCGCCCTTTCCATGTATATCTATCTTAAATATTCCTGCAGAAGCCATTCGGGGGCCTGCCTCTACGGAAACCTTCCCAACCTCTGCATCATTCCATACATGGATGCCAAAAATTCCGTCAATATCCTCCATAACGCCCTCATCTATCATCCTTTTAGCTCCAAGAGCTGTTTCTTCACCGGGCTGAAAGAATAATTTAACCTTACCCCAAAGCTCATCCTTCATATCATTAAGAATTCTTGCAGCAGTAAGTAAAGAAGCAGTATGGGCATCATGACCACAAGCATGCATCATTCCATCTACTTTTGACTTATATTCCTTATCATTTTTCTCCTGTACCTCAAGGGCATCCATATCTGCCCTAAGGGCTACGGTTTTACCGGCTGAGCCTCCTACTATAGTTCCTACTACACCTGTTCCAGCAACAGCCTCATACTCAATTCCCATCTTTTCAAGCTCTTCCTTAATCCTAGAAGAGGTTCTAAACTCCTGCATACTTGCCTCAGGATTCATATGGAATTCCCTTCTTAAATCAACAGCATACTGTTTATACTTTTTTGCCAGTTCCTTAACCGTCATTTTACCATCTCCCTCTTAGTACATAAATATATTTTTTAATTTATCTTTAGCTTATCATGACCTTATTTTTAGAGTTATATATATTAAAATCCCCCTTGTTTAACTTTACATTTTCTTAATATATCTAAATTATAGCAATATTTGCTTTCCATGTCATCAATCCAGTCACCTCTAAAGCACAGTAATTAACCTCATAAATAAAGGATTTGAATTTTACAAAGGAATTTATAAACAAAAATAGAATTAAAGAATATATTATAGATATGGGATTAAAAAATTTAAAAACGGTTAAAATTAAAATTTACTTATCTATATGGGATTAATATAGATATATGACCTTGAAGCTTTACTTTCAATGTTTTGGCTATGAGCTATGAGCCACTAGCCAATTATTTATAATAGCTTTAACCAGTAAAATATCGAAGAAAGCAAGTTTATAAGGCACATATAAACATTTTATAAGGAGTAATAAAGATGAGTGAAAAGAGATTGTTTCTCAAAATAATCAAAGTAGTCTTTCTAGTACTGATTTTCTACATGGCAGTTTATTTTGAAAATGCCTTAGGGAATAGATTATATATACTTGTGGCAATATTTACCACATATATAGGTATAGGTCTTTTGAGGAGCTTCATGTCCCATGATAGCAAACTGCTAAGCTGGTCATTTCTAATAGATATAGCCTTGGTATATTTGCTTGAGCATAATTCAAGATTTATAATAAATTACTTTTTCCACTCCTTTTATATAGTCATACTTTTAGAGGTATCCCTTACCCTTAAAAGGGATAAAAGTTTGGTTATAAGCGTAATATCCGTAGGAGTATCACTGGTAAAATACGTAGCACTTATATCCTATAAAAGCAACTTGGCAAACCTATCCCAATTGGCATTTTTTCTGATGCTGAATACCTTAATATTGTTTATAGCCAATTTTGCCCAGTATAATAAAGAAGAAAAGGAGAAAAAAGACCTTTTATATGGAGAGCTTCTGAAAACCCATAAAAAGCTTAGGGAATACTCAGCCCGTGTAGAGGAGCTGGCAGTAATAGAGGAGAGAAACCGCATAGCCAGAGATATACATGACACCCTTGGTCACAATATGACAGCCCTTATCATGCAGATGGAAATGTCCAGCCATATCATGGATGATGAAACTGAAAAGGCAAAGGAGCTGATAGAAAGTGCAAAGCTCACGGCAAGACAGGGTCTAGTCAGCATAAGAAAAGTAGTAGAAACCCTAAGGGGAGAAGAAAAGGGAATGGACTCAATAAAGGAGCTGGTAAATGAATTTTGCCATGCCTCAGGAGTAAAGGGTAGTCTGGAAGTTACGGGAAAACCCGTAAGAATAGATACAGATACAGGCATAACTCTATATAGAGTCATTCAAGAGTCACTAACCAATTCCGTAAGACATGGAAATGCAACCAATATAAATGTTGAGCTGACATACACAAGTGAAAAAATAAGCTTTGTAATCACAGACAACGGAATCGGAACTAAAACCCTAAAAGAAGGCTACGGCCTAAAAGGCATGAAGGAAAGAGTTCAAAGCCTAAAGGGAGAAGTAGAATTTAAATCCCATAATGGATTTATAGTAACAGGGTGGATTCCGGTAAAATAATAAAAGACGTTACACCCTTGTAAGATGGTCAGTTACAACGGTACAGCCTAATTAGTATAACTTTAAGGTCAGTTACTAAAATCTAAAGAAGAAAATCTATAAAAGTACTTATTCTAAACAAACCTTACAGTAAAGACTTTAAAGATTGTAGCCCTGTAGCCATCCCAATAAATTTGACCCAAGCTATTGCAACATAACGTCTTAAAAGAATGACTCAAACACTTGGAACTTGCAACTTGGAACTAAAAAAAGCGTCACCGACGCTTTTCAAGGAGGTATAACCATGATAAACGTACTGCTTGTGGACGATCAGGAGATTTTGACTGCTGGTCTTAAGATGATACTTGGTAAAGAAGAAGATATAAATATATGCGGAGTTGCAGATAATGGAAAGAGGGCATATGAGCTTTGCAAATGGGATAAGTCCCCCATAGATATAGTACTCATGGATATTAAAATGCCCGAGATGGATGGGTCAAAGGCGGCTAAGCTCATAAAACAGGATTTTCCCAATATAAAGATAATAATGCTTACAACCTTCAATGATGATGAATACATATATGAAGCCCTAAAAAATGGGGCATCGGGATATTTATTAAAGGATGCCTCCCCACAAGAAATCGCCAAGGCAGTTAGGACAGTCTATAGGGGAGGAGCTTTAATACAGCCGGAAATAGCCACAAAGGTAATCAATAAATTCTCAGAAATGGCAAAGGAAACTAAGGCAAGAGAGCTTGACGAAAGAGTAGAGCTTCTAACCAACAGAGAAAGGGATATAAGTCATTTAGTTGGGGAAGGTAAAAATAATAAAGAGCTTGCAGAGGAACTATTCTTAAGCGAGGGAACCATAAAAAACCATATCACCAAAATATTAAACAAGCTTGAACTAAGGGATAGAACACAGCTTGCAATATTTGCTGTAAAAAACGATTTGTAAAATTCTAAATGGAAAAGGAATATAGAGATTCCAGTCAAAAGTTTAATTTATACACATCAAAAATCCCCAGAATCATCGGATATTTTGATATGTACATTAATATAGTATATGTATAAAT
>JANQEZ010000177.1 GCA_028278115.1 Clostridia bacterium | reverse complement strand
TGTCGATTATCCTTATATGGTAATTATGTAATTTGCCCATTAAAAAAATTGAGCTTTATAGTATTTTCTATAAACTTAATCAGTAGTCAATATCAGTAGCTATACGGACCCAATTTGTACTTGACGTTTTTGTAAAACTTTAAGTGTAATAAAGATAACCATGTTTTCTTCAATTTTCTTGAACTCTCTCTCCTCAAATGGAGCTGGCTCATATATAGGTCTTCGGTTTAGGAATTCATCGAACTCTACAATTCTAGTATTGATTACTTCACAATATGGGAGTTCATTTAAGTATTCTGTAGTTATCTGATTGAATTCAGATAGATCTCCAGATAATAACTTTTCTTTTTCTGGAAAATCACCTGGTAGATCATCCCGATTAAAATATTCAAATTGATATGAGGTATTGAATACTAATTCTGCTGGCTCAGTTCCATTAAAATCTACAGCAGTTGTACATTCAAAGGGTACATCTACAGTACAGTGGCGAAGATCTCCGCATACACCATCATAATTGGAACAATCTCTAGTAGAATAGTCAATGTTTTTACGAATGAATCCTTTTATGAAAAGAACATTAGTATTTTGTAGAAGTCTACATTGAACTATCTTAAGTTTTTTCTTTATATCCTTAACTTCTATTGCTGATTCTGGAAGTTTTATATATGAACTAACATTAACCTGCAAAGTGAGCTCGGCTAAGACAACAGGAATTTTTGCTACTACTCCTGTTGTAATGGGATTTAAGTCTACGGGAGTATTTTGGCAGTTTTCTAAGGTAGTACTATCAACTTTTACGCAGTTTCCAGAATCTGTGGCATTTACCTTAGATACAGATACATTTGTAGTTTGACCGAAAGCTTCATTAGACATAAAATCTACTCCTTATTTATAGTTTGAAAACAGTAAGGAAGATTTCCCTATTTTCAGTTACATCATATTCAGATGTCCTATAAATGTGATTGTTTTGAGATAAAAAAATCTAAAAATTTTATGGGCAATCAATATTATTTAAGCTAATACTTTCAAATATTAGCGTATAATATTGATAATGAAGATGAGTCCCTTAATAAAGTAACAAATATCAATATAAATAATAAATTAATATTGAGGAATAATTTTATATATTTTGAAGGCTAATAAGAGATACGGAAATATAGAGTGTTAAATGAGGTGTTGATTTAATGAAACGTATTGTAATGACTGGTGGAGGAACAGCTGGACATGTAACTCCTAATATTGCACTGATCCCAAGGCTTCAAGAGCTTGGATACGATATTCAATATATTGGTACTGAAAATGGTATAGAGCACAGATTAATTGAGCAGGAGGGGATACCCTATCATACCGTTAAAGCAGGAAAGCTTAGAAGATATTTTGATATGAAGAATTTTACAGATACCTTTAGAATAACCCAGGGCTTTATGCAGTCTTTAGCTATAATAAGTAAATTAAAGCCCAATATTGTTTTTAGTAAAGGTGGATTTGTTTCTTCGCCGGTTGTTTGGGCAGCATGGATGAATAAAATTCCTGTAATAATCCACGAATCTGATATTACACCGGGTCTTGCCAATAAAATAGCTATTCCCTTTGCTAAGAAGATATGCTATACATTTCCAGAGACAGAAAAATTTATTTCCAGGGAAAAGGGAGTGCTTACAGGTATTCCTGTTCGTCAAAATTTGTTTTCAGGAGAGAGAAGAAAGGGTAAAAAAATTTGTGGCTTTAGTGACGATAAGCCAGTAATTCTTATTATGGGTGGAAGTTTAGGGGCAGAGGTGATTAATAAAACCATTAGGTATGCACTTAAAGTAATACTTAAAGGCTTTCAAGTTTGCCATATATGTGGTAAGGGAAATATAGACGAGAACTACAAGGGAATAAAGGGATATAAACAATTTGAGTATGTAAGGGAGGAGCTGCCTCATTTATTTGCTATGGCAGACATTTTTATTTCAAGGGCAGGTGCAACAGCCCTTTATGAAGTATTGGCCCTTAAAATACCTAATATTCTAATTCCTTTATCTAAAAAAGCAAGCAGAGGAGATCAAATACTAAATGCTCAGTCCTTTAAGAAGCAGGGATTAAGCTACGTTATTATGGAAGAAGACTTAGATAAGGAGTCGGTTTTAAAGGGAATAGAAAAAGTTTATAAAAATAAGAATTCATATATAGATGCTATGAAAGCCAATGCAGCAGGAAATGGCGTAGAGCAGGTAGTTAAAGTAATAGAGAGCTGTATTAAGTAATCATCTAGAATGATCTATTCATATAGATTAATAATACATTATAAGTACAGTTTAAAAAGGAGGATTTAATTATGGAGGAAATAAAGAGCTTGCTAGAAAAAGATATAGAGGATTTTGTTTGGATTTCTACAAATGCCTATTGTGGCTTTGGAGCTTTGGATGAGTTAAAGGAAAGATATAGGGAATTTTTTTCTTTATTAATAAATGAGCTTGACGGAAATGAGTTATTCGGCTTTTTTAGGGATGAAAAGCTTCTTGGAGGGATGAGACTAATCGACTATAACATGAAGCTTTTATCTACAAAGGCTAAGGTTGGTGGGATAGGCTCTGTAGCAGTAGACTTGGTACATAAGAAGGAAAGGGTGGCAAAGGGATTAATAGAATTTGCATGTAAATACTTTAAAGAAAAGGGTATGAGTATGGTGACTCTATATCCCTTTAGAGCAGATTTTTATAAGAATATGGGCTTTGGATACGGTGTAGAAATGAGACAGTATAAGATAGAGCCAAAGTACTTTCCAAGGGGACCTTCAAAGAAGCATATTGTATTTTTAGGGGAAGGTGACAAGGCTGCTATTGTAAGCTGCTATAATAGAGTACTAGAAATGAATAATGGAATGATGGAAAAAACAGAAGCTTGTTTAAAGGGATTGTTTCGCAGCGATAAAAGGATTGTCGGTTATAAAAAAGATGGAAAATTATTGGGATATATGGGTTTTTCATTTAAGAATAAACATCTTCTAAAGAATGATATTGTCATAAGCGAGTTAATCTATGAAAATCATGAAGTGCTTCTAGAGCTATGTACCTTTTTAAATTCTCAGGGGGATCAATTTGATAGAGTGATTATTGATACACCTGATGAATATTTTCACTATATAGTAAATAATCCTGCCAACGGGGAATATGAAGCAAAAAGTTCACTAAAAAATGAATATAGTGCTTTGGATTTAGGTCTTATGTATAGAGTTCTTGATGTTAAGAAACTATTTGAAATATTAAGTACACATAACTTCAATAATCAAAACTGTAGACTTAAGTTAACTATTGACGATAACTTCTTTGAAGTAAATGATGGAAGTATAATATTGGACTTTGAAGATGGCAAAGCTACTATTTGCAGCGAAGAAGATTTTGAAGTAGAGGTAGAGCTTAAGATTTCAGATTTTTCTTCTTTAATTATGGGTGCTGTAAGCTTTAAGGCACTGCTTCAGTATGGTCTAGCTAAAATATCCGATGAAGGATATACAGCTAAAGTAAATAGAATATTCATGACGGATAAAAAGCCTATGTGTATTACCTACTTTTAGTTTTATTTCACTCTATTGCTCGTTACCTATAAATTTTATTTAATTTTTCAAAGAAGACAATGGATGCTTGTACATTTTTTTGAAAATATTTCGTAAGCCAAAACTAAAATTCCTATTTATCTAATAGCTGACAGCTCACAGCAAAACATTGAAAGTAAAACTTCTTGGTCATACATCTATAGTATTAAAAATCTAGCATAATCAGATAATTTTATTATTATAATTAACTATAAAGCGTTAGATATATAGGGAGGGGTAAATGAGAGAATATAGATTGAAGAATGGACGACGTATTATCCTTAGAGAGGCAAATGGTGATGACGCAGGTAGAGTAATTAAATACACTCAAAGTGTTGCATCTGAAAGTGATTATTTAACCTTTGGTAAAGGGGAATTTAATCCGAGATTAGAAGATGAAGCAAGATTTATTGAGAGCTGTAATAATCTAAGAAATAGCTTGTTTTTAATAGCAGAAGATGATGGTGAAATAATAGGCTGCCTTACATTTACTGGAGGGAGCAGAAGTAGGGTAGGACATTTTGGAGAGTTTGGCATAACTGTTTTAAGAAGATACTGGGGGCTTGGGTTAGGAAAAATATTAATAAATCA
>JANQEZ010000140.1 GCA_028278115.1 Clostridia bacterium | reverse complement strand
AAATTGAAATTGAAATTAGCACGGTAAATCAATTTTTAAAGCGAAAAAGTTTAGGGTCAAAAGTATTTAGAAAAAAGCTAGGAGAAGTATTCAAAGAGGATTTTATTGTTTTATCTCCAAAAGAACAGATTCAAAATAATGTAAACAGCATTTATTTAAATATAAAGGAATATAGAACTAATGATGATTTGAATATGTTAAGAGAATTAAAAGAATTATGTACCAAAAATAAATTATCCTTAGAACTTTCAAAAATGTATAGAAATATAGCCAAATACCATTTTTATAAAAATGTAATAGGTTATGCAATTGCTTTTATGGATGATGCTATTACTAATCTAATGGAATACGAAAATGAAAAAAAATATCTAATTGAGTGGAAGTCTGATTTGGCATTGATGTATTATTATCAATATGACTATAAAAATGCAAAAATGACCAGTGAAGAAGTTAAGGAATTGATAGAGCCTAACATGGAAATTGATGATAATATAATGTATTTGCATTATTATAGATGTGGACTAGTAGACAATGAAATTCACAATTATTTTATAGCTGAAAGAATGTTTTTAAAATCAATTGAATATGCTAAATCAAGTGATGATATTGGAGACTCATATTGCAACGTAGGGGTGAGTTTTAGAAGAAGAAATAAATATAAGGAAGCAATAGAATATTATAATAAGGCACTTCAAGTCTATGACAGCGATTATAATAGAAGTATAGCTTATAATAACTTGGCAGATTGTTTTAAATACATGGGAAAATATGATGAGGCTTTAAAAAATATAAAACTAGCTTTTAACCATTTGAGTAATGGCCACGTATCACAACGTTTTATTTGCTATCAAACATATGCTCAAATACAAATTTTAAAAGGAAAATATGGGGATGCAATAAATAAATTATATGAATTAATTGTAAAAATTGATAATATCCATACCTATAAAAATACTGTTATAGATGGTATAAAAACTCTAATAGATTACAGTATAAAGACCGATAATATTAATATGTTAGATTATATTCGTGAGTTTACCATCAAATTAATTAAAGAAACTGACGAAGAGTATGAGAATTATTTACATAAACTTTATGCTTTTCTAGGTGAAATAAAATATCATGAGATGGACTTAGAGGAGCAAAAAGAAAACAATTAAAAGGGGGTGCAAATGTGAAAAAAATTATATTTACAATGGTATTAATATCTTCAATATTTGCAAGCACATTTTCAGCTGTAACAGCTACAGAAAATACAAATCCAAAATCTGTACAAAGATGCCCATTTGAGATTGATGAAACTCTTTTCAAGTAACTTTGCATCAAAGTGGATTGGGTTATTGACAACAAAATTATTAAAAATAAGATACTTTTAGGAGATATAGAGGAATTTGCAAGAAAAGTGAGAAGAAAAAGATAATAAAGGATTCATAGAAGTAATAGAGAAATATGAAAGAAAGAACATGTCAATAACTCCGTCCTATTAACAGATTTGAGCAGTTAAAGCTCAACGAATAAGAAAAAACGCCAGAAAGTCAGTTATATCAACGACTTATAGCGTTTGTGGTGTGCATCTATTTTTGGGGCTGATGATTTCCCGTCCATCAACTGGTACTATTTACTGTTTCCTCGGTTTGTTTCATAGCTTTTTCCATTTCTTTATAAAATAAGGGAAGCTCTTTATGCAAAAGAGTTTTGACGGAATAGCACACAGGCTTGAAAAAGTCACCGTTTCCACCTAATTTCAAAGGACAGCCTCCTCCACAAAGAAGAGAATATATACAATCCCTGCATTCAGGAATTTTTTCTATATTACGGTTACGTATTGAGTTTTCCTTAAACTCAATTAAGGGATGATACTTTCCTATAGAAAAGCGTTCCTTGCCAACACACCCCAAGCATGGATAAATATCGCCATAGGGGTCAAATGCCATTCCATCTACGTGGGCGTAGCAATAAGAGTACAAAGGATTTATATCTCTGCCATACACTAAGTGGTCCAGTATTGAATTTTTTTTAGTTATAAAATTGTTTATTCTTTCCCTATCCGTAAAGGAGTACTTTATATCCGAAAGATATACTTCAGTTATTATATCAATTCGTTCATCATGAGAGTTTTCAAGCAGTGTGGCCAATTCAAAGGATAAATTGTCCTCATATCCTGAAAATTTGTCAAGCAGCTTTTCTCTTAAGCTAATTCCTTCATCATAATTGTTTTTGTCAAGGTTCATTCTGATTCGGATATGTATCCCGCTTTCTAAACACTTCTCTACACCATCCATAATTTTTTTGAAGGTAGGCTTTCCGTTGGCTAAAAATCTCCTGCTGTTATGAGACTCTTCACTGCCATCTAAAGTAATTACAACTTGAGAAATATTTACAGATAAAAGTAAATCAAGGAATTCTGTCAGATAGTATCCATTGGTGAAAATTTGATATGCTTTGTCGGGGGCCTTATTAAAAAGATGTTCCAAAGCGGGTATGGTTTTTGGAAGAAAGGGCTCTCCTCCAAAAATAGATATTTCCTCCACGCCATCACCTGCGAGTTTTAAAGCGATATCAATTTGTTCTGTAGTTATGACCTCTTCTTTAAGATAGGCGTCACCCTCAAAGCAATAAGGACATCGGAAGTTGCAGTCATAGGTCATAACAAATACGATAGCTCTTTGTTCTTTCTGCATTTGAAGGTGATTCTTGCGTAATACCCTTAAAATTTCATTCTTTTTGGCTATTTCTTCTTCGGAGTTATTTACCAGATATCCTCTGGATTGAAGATTGCTCAATAACTCAGCCTCCAAATCATTCTCCGCTACAATATCTTCACAAGCTTGCCACTTAGATAAGGTTTCGTAAATAGGGGCATCAATTTCATCCATAGTGCCTGTTAAAGAGTTTATCAACAGTTTTTTGTTATCCTGTATATCTACAAATATCATGTGTTTAATTAATTTCATCACTTTCCCTCCCTAAGGCTGATTGTTGTGTTAATGAAGTCCCACGCTTGCCGGTGATGTCCAAAGTATATATGAGTCAAATAACCTATCATCTCCACCAAGTTTATGGCCACACATAATCTCGCAGCAAACCACATTGCCGCCAACCATAATAAGCAAAATGTTCGTCAGGATGTTATCAGTGAGAAAAACCCTTCTATCACTGAACACTTTACATTATTGTGATAGAAGGGTTATGTATCTTAGCTTTTTTGAATCAAATATTTAGTAAGAGAGTAAGCTAAATCATTTTACTCTAAGCTTAGCAAGCACAACAAAAGAAGCCACCCATTTCTATCATTGGGCCCATCCGTTGACTTTTTTGCTTTGAGTCACGCTTAGCTATATTTTGTAAATTCCAACTAGCTTCAATAATCGGCTTCATTTTCATTACATTTTCACCTCCCTAATATGGAACGAGGTTCCAGCTTTTTTTGCGTTATACCATGGTATATACTATGAATTATATTGAAATATTTACCAAATGTCAAGATAAATATTACAAATTTACCAAATAAATACTTATAAGCAAAGAGAAGTGGAATCTGTTCAAAGGTATGCCTCGTTCAAAATATCAAAATAATCTACGAAAGACCTAAATGGCAGCTCCTTTCTTTGAATTCATGATATTCGAGAAAGTATTATAAAGTTAGTAATTTTATCTAAATTCTTCCTATGAAAGAAAGGAACTCTAAAACTTATGAAGAAATAATTATAATACACAAAATCCTTAAGAGAGGTAAGTATAATGGACAGATTAGAAATGGTAAGAAATTCGGTAAATGCAATTGTAATGTCACAAACCAATTACAGAGAAATACCAACTGCTTTTTCACATCTCTATGGAGTATCGGACTTTTGCAGCATGCTGGCTATGAAGCGTGGATTAGACATTGAATTATGTGCAATTGCAGGAATGCTTCATGATATCTGGACCTATAAAACGGGATGTAGTAAAAAGCATGCTAAACATGGGAGTTTAGAAGCGCGAAGTATAATGTCCGAGCTAATGGTTTTTACGGAGGATGAGATTGAAAGAGTTAGCCAAATGATTGCAAAGCACAGTAAAAAACGTAAAATTCATGATGTATATGATGAATTATTAAAGGATGCCGACACACTTCAGCACTATTTCTACAATACATCTTTAGAAATTATAGAAAAAGAAAGGGATAGATTGATATTACTTCTTGAGGAACTAGGGATTGAAAAGGATTTAGAATAGATAGAAATGTTAACATAAATAATATATGGTAAAGTTTTTAGAAAGGGAATGAAAACAAATAAATTTCATAAAGTAAGTACCACTATTATAGTTTTTAGAAAAGGTAATTAAAATATTGAGTTTTACTCGAAAAAAGCTGAGCTTCTAAGCTGACGATAGCTTTAAAAACTATGCAGCTTAATGTATAATAATTATATTGAACTAAATACACAATACTCTTTTGGAGGTCTTGATGATTAATAGCTTGTACAGAATATTAGAAGAAAATCCAATTATACCTGGTATAAAGGATGATAAAGGATTAAATGACGTATTGAAATCCGATTGTAAAATTGTTTTCATTCTATATGGTACTGTATTGAATATTAGTGAAATTGTTCAGAAGATAAAAGATAGTGGAAAAATGGCATTTATTAATGTGGACCTGCTTGAAGGTTTTTCCCATAAAGAGATCGTTGTTGAGTATTTAAAGCAAAATACTCAGGCAGACGGCATATTAAGTGCTAAAGCATCTATGCTAAAGGCGGCAAAGAACCAGGGGTTTTACACTATACATAGATTCTTTCTGATCGATTCTTTATCTTTTCATAATCTTGATAGACAGATAAAGATTTCTAAGCCAGACTGCATCGAAATTTTACCGGGCTGGCCAAAGGTAATTTCTTGGGTTACTGAAAAAAGTGAACTACCTATAATTGCCGGTGGATTAGTTTGTGATAAAGATGATGTCATTGCAGCCTTGAAGGCCCGTGCAACTGCTATATCTTCAACAAATGCCGAGGTGTGGGCAATGTAAATAGGAGAAGATTTTTCAGATTAAATTTCCATAAATCACTTATCTTCTGTATTTTGAAATAAATACAATATGATATTTAAAATTCAATTTTGTATATGCTAAACTTTTTTATCCATGTCAAATACCTCCTTTTGTTTTGAATTGGCTGGAGAGCCCTCTTCATTTTATCAAAAGGAGGTTGTTTTTTTCTCATTATTAAATTTTATTGGAATCTATGATTGAAGCAAGTGTTCTAGATATAAAAATTTAACTTTTCCACTTAATCCTTCTTTGCATAAGAATCAAATCTTTCAGGCTTCTTCATAATGTAAATCAATGAAATAAAACTCAAGATTCCTAAGAATAGAGCCGGAAACCCTCCTAAATATGAAAGCATCCTAATTCCGTCAATTCCAAGGGTAGCAATAAAGATCAAAGCTACAGCACCCACAATAACGCCCCAGATTACTTTAATGTATAGAGGAGCTTCTTGTGCTCCATCTGTTATACCAGTTGTACAAATACTGGCCATAGCATTTGTTGTTGAATCAGTTGCTGTAATAAAAGAAATAATTACTGCAAGTAAATAGATACCTATTAACAGCTCAGAAAATGGTAAGCTTCCAAGTACAGCATAGCCTGCTGCGGCTGATCCCTGCTCATTCATTATTGCAAGTATATCTACCTTTCCTGTCATTTGAAGGTTAATAGATGTTCCTCCAAGAACAGTCATCCAAATAGCACTGAAGGCACTTGGTATTAGAAAATTCATTGTAATGACTTCCTTCACTTTATAACCATAGGAAATTCTTGCTAGAAATACTGCGGTAACAGGTGCCCAGGCCATCCAGTTTGACCAATAGAAAGTGGTCCATCCAGTAGCCCATGTATCATTGGCGGCTGAACCGGTAAATAATGCTTTGCCAAATAATCCAGATAGAAAACCGCCAAAGGCCTCCGTTCCTACGCTGAACATATAAACCGTAGGTCCAAGTAATATAATTACAGCAATAATTATGTAATAAAGATATACATTTATATCAGATAATACTTTGATTCCCTTAAAAAGACCTGTCCCTGAAGAAATAATAAAAGCTATGGTTCCGATCAAGGTTATGATAATCCATAGACCTTTGTTATTATCAATGCCAAATAAAGCATTAATTCCACCGCCCATATTCATTACAGAAGTACCAAAGGATGCAGAAATAGCGGCTGCTACTGCAAATAGGATTATAGCGTCTACAATGGTATTAAATTTATCCTGATGACCTTTGGCGATTATAGGTGATATCTCTGAACCGACACTAAAGCTTCTTTTCATATTATAGTAAGCAAAGGCAAATACGATTGTTGGAACAGCATAAATTGCGTAGGGTATAAAGGTCCAGTGTAAAAAGAGTGTTTCCATTGCAAACTTAGCTGCCTCAGAAGACATTGGCTCAATTCCTAAGGATGCAGGTGGATAAGCTATATGCCAAATAGGCTCTGCTGTTCCCCAAAACAAAATACCAGCGGCGATGGTGGTACAAAGAGTAATTGAAAACCAAGAGGTCTTCTTAAGTAGGGGTTTAGCTTCAGGACCACCTATTTTAACATTTGCTAGAGGTGAAAAATAAGTTAAGATAATGACGATGAGAGATGCTATACCTGCCAAACTGAACATCCAGCCACATTGTATCGTCATAAAATTTTTCGCTAGGGTTGTAACTTTTAAAAATGAATCATAGTTTACGAAGCTAAGGATAATTGAGATTACCAGCAATATAAAGGCTGGGAAAAAAACGATAGGTTTAATACGAATATTTTTTGAATCTACTGTCATGAAATCCCCCCAATAAAATAGTTTAGTAAAGTAAACGCTTTCCAAAAACAAAAAAAGGAAAGATAACTTCTGCTAGAAGCTACCTTTCTCTTCATCTCTGGTAGAAACTTATTAATAAGTATACACTAAATAGGTGGGATTGTCAAATTTCCGTACTTTCGGGGTTCTATTAATTTTAAAAAGTTTTAAAATAATATTGACACTTGTTAAAATTTTCTGTATATTCATAATATAATTACTAGAGTGGAGAGAAAAGTAATTTCCGTGTGGAAGTCTGCTTTTCTCTCCTTTTTTTGTGCTCTTTTGACTTGAGTATTAAGCTGAAAGCCT
The DNA here is from genome assembly GCA_028278115.1 of Clostridia bacterium. Lineage (GTDB taxonomy): Bacteria > Bacillota > Clostridia > Peptostreptococcales > Caminicellaceae > JANQEZ01. Next base: position 9,837 of record JANQEZ010000140.1, on the reverse strand, counting down.
AATTGAAAGGAACTAGATATCGTAAAATGATTTCTATGTCCCTATGTTTCCATAGCTGAAAAGTAAAACATGACAATGCCGGCTTACATTATGTTTTACATAAAGATTTATGGTAAGCAGAAATAAAATATCGGGCTGTGAAATATATATAAATAATCCTATATTTAAGTCTATGAAAAAACTATTGAATTTTAGGAGGTAGGAACATGAGTAAGCAAAATATAAATAATAAAATTAGACCATTGGTTTTTTTTCCAGCATTTACCCTTTTGGTATTGGCAATCGCCTTGAACTTTGTGAACCCAGAGGTATTTTTGAATGTAACTACCGCTGCAAAAGACTTTATGACTATTCAATGTGGTTGGCTCTTTAGTTTAGCTGGGGTAGCATGCCTAATAGTTGTAATTCTAGCTTACTTTTCGCCCTTAGGAAATGTAACAGTAGGGGGTAATAATGCAAAGCCATTATTGAATAGAAACTCTTGGTTTGCAGTTACTTTGACAACTACCATTGCATCTGGAATTATGTTTTGGGGAACAGCAGAGCCAATTTGGCATATAGCTTATCCACCACAGGGAATTGAGCCAATGTCTTCTGAGGCAGCTAAATTTGCAATGGAAACACTCTTTTTACACTGGACCTTTATACCCTATGCTTTTTATACAGTCCCCACTCTTGTGTTTGCCTTTGCTTATTATAATATGAAAAAACCCTTTAGTGTAGGCTCACAAATATCTCCTATTTTAGGTGACGTGAATCAAAAGAAATTTGATAGATGGGTTGATGCAATAATCCTATTTGCTATAGGCACGGGTATTGCATCATCATTTGCAACGTCAGTTATGAATATGGGCGGTGGAATTAATGCCTTAACTGGAATAAATAATGACAAAACAGTTTGGATTATTGTTACCATTGCTACAACAGCATTGTTTACTTTAGCATCTGGGAGTGGCTTATTTAAAGGAATTAAATTCTTAGCGAAATTCAACGTATATTTATATTATGTGATTATAGCTGCTCTGGTAATACTGGGACCTACAGTGTATATGTTCAGTTTAGGAACTGAAGCCTTTGGTGGTTTCCTATCTGGAATATTTGACAAAGCATTATTTACTGGAGCTGCCGCTTCAGATTCGTGGGCAACGGGATGGACCACATTCTATTGGACCAACTGGATGGCCTGGGCCCCTGTTACCGCAGTATTCTTGGCTAGGATTTCCTATGGATATAAAATAAAAGAAGTTATTACAATGAACTTTTTCATACCAGCAGGCTTCGGTGCAGTTTGGATGACTATTGTTGGAGGTACTGCTATCAACTTCCATATGACTGGTAAAGTAGATCTACTTACAATAATGAATGAACAAGGCTCTGGAGCAGCAGGATACGCTGTCCTTAATGAATTGCCATTTGCAGGGCTTTTGATGGTTATTTATCTCATTGCTGTGGTTGTTTCCTTTGCAACTGCAACAGATTCCACCACTAACGCTATGTCAAGTATATGTACAACTGGAATCACAGAAGCAGACCAAGAAGCACCATTATATCTAAAAGTATTATGGGGAGGCATTATTGGGACAATTGCAGTAATATTCCTAGCGACATTTGGTGTAGATGGAATAAAAATGTTATCATATCTAGGAGGCTTCCCAGCACTTATTTTAGGGGTACTCAGTCTAATATCCTTGATATTTATTATGAGACGACCAGAAAAATTTGATATAGTTTCAAAGAAAGAAGATAAAGCTTCAAACCTATGATGCTAAGCATTCCCTTTACAAGATTTAAAGGGGTTAAAATAAAGGAGGAAAGCATATGAGTAATATTACAGATTTTTCAATGGACTTTTTTTCACTCAAGGGTAAAAATGCAATCGTAACAGGCGGCAACACTGGTTTGGGTCAGGCATTTGCACTGGCACTTGCCAAGGGGGGAGCTAATCTATTTATACCAAGTATTATGGAGGATGATGGTACGACAAAGAAATTAATTGAAAATGAAGGGGTAAAAATGGAATTCATGAAAATAGATATTACAGAGGAAGGAGCCCCTAAAAGAATTATAGATGAATGTATTGATGTCTTTGGTTCTGTAGATATTTTAGTTAATAGTGCAGGAATTTGTAATATAGCTTCAGTAGAAGAGTTTGATAGAAAACAGTGGGACCCAATGATTAGTGTTAATTTAACAGCAGCCTTTGAATTAAGTTATGAAGCAGGAAAAAGAATGATTCCCCAAAGAAGTGGAAAGATTATAAACATTTGTTCAATGTTTTCATTCTTAGGAGGACAGTGGTCGCCAGCCTATGCAGCATCAAAGCATGGCTTGGCTGGTTTTACAAAGGCTTACTGTGATGAGCTTGCCCAGTACAATATTCAGGTAAATGGTATTGCCCCAGGGTATTATGCCACAGAAATTACTGTGCAAACTAGAAGCAATCCTGAAACTAACAAAAAAGTACTTGATCATATTCCTGCAAATCGCTGGGGAGAAACTATGGACTTAATGGGGGCCACTGTATTTTTGGCTAGTAGAGCTTCTGACTATGTAAATGGTCATGTATTAGCAGTTGATGGAGGATACCTAGTTAGATGAGGGAATTTCATAATTCTGACTTGGCAAAATTGCATAATGCATATGGTACAGCTATAGGGATTCTAAAACTATATATAGTAGTAAGTTTTTCAGGATGGTAATTATGCAATTTGCTCAGATAATAAGGGACTATTAAATAAAAGAAAAGGCGATGTGGTTATTATGAATAAAAAATATATTATAGGTGTTGATGGAGGATCACAAAGTTCAAAGGTTGTAATTTTCGATCTTGAAGGTAATATTGTTTGTGAAGGTAAAGAGGATTTAAGGCCTATGAGCTTACCAAAGCCAGGGATTGTTGAGCACCCAGATGACGATTTATGGGACTCAATAGTAACCTCGTGTAAAAAGGCAATGGATCGTTTTACTGGAAAAGCCGAAGATATTGTTGGAATAGGCTTATGCACAATTCGCTTCTGTAGAGTGTTGTTAAAGGAAGATGGCACACTTGCACAACCTGCAATGAGTTGGATGGATGCAAGGGTTTCAAAACCCTATGAGCATGTAAACCCCACTGTTAGATATGTCACAACCACATCTGGGTATATTACTCATCGATTTACGGGTGAATTTAATGACACTGCAGCAAATTACCAAGGTCAGTGGCCAATAGATACGGATACCTGGCAATGGAGCGAAGAATCTGAGGTGTTTAAACAGTTCAACATTCCGAGGGAAATGCTATTTGATTTACATATGCCTGGTAGTATTTTAGGTTATGTAACGGAGAAAGCTGCGGATACCACCGGCATTCCAGCAGGAATTCCTGTGGTAGCAACAGCAAATGATAAGGCTGTTGAAGCTCTAGGAGCAGGACTATATGGAGAAAAAACAGGTCTGATATCTTTAGGTACCTATATTGCATCAATGATTAAAGGAAAAGAAAATCCAAAGGGAACTTCTAAGTTTTGGACTAATTTTGCTTCTACCCCAAACAGCTATTTATACGAGAGCTATGGCATTCGCAGAGGAATGTGGACAGTAAGCTGGTTTAAAGAATTATTTGGTGATGATATTGATAAAAAGGCTGAAGCCTTAGGCATTCCTGCCGAGGAATTTTTGAACAGGGAAGCACAAAAGATTCCCGCAGGTAGTAATGGATTAATGACAGTATTAGATTGGTTAGCACCAGCCAATGAACCTTATAAAAAGGGTCTGATGATTGGCTTTGATGGAAGACATACTAGGGCTCATATGTATAGGTCAATTCTAGAAGCTATTGCCATTACTATGAAGAATCGTGTTGACGATATGTGTATTGAATTAGGTATAGAATTTGAAAACCTTATTATTTCAGGTGGTGGATCAAACAGTGAACTGTTTATGCAGATATTCGCCGACGTATTTGGAATTCCAGCATCAAGAAATGTGGTTAATGGTGCTGCCAGCTTAGGCTCTGCAATTTGCGTTGCAGTAGCAGCAGGAGTATACGATAGCTATGAAACTGCCATAGAAAAAATGGTTAAGATTAGAGATACCTTTGAGCCAAAGAAAGAAAATACTGAGCTATATAAAAGAATGAATAAAGAAGTGTTCAAAAATATCACCAAATACACAGATGAGATATTAAAAAAATCCTATCCTATTTTTAGTTAATATTATTGATATAAAGGTCTAAACACTTGAAAACCTTGAATTTAAAGGATTATTACGATAATTTGACATTGACATATTGAGATTTTTTAATTATACTAAACGTAGTTACGACTAGAGTTAAAGAGAAAAGTAACTTACTTTCAGATAATTATGTCTGCAAAGGGGTTTTACTTTTCTCTTTTTTATTTGTCAATATTTGTATATTAATAGATGTGATTTGATTTTTTATCAGTAAAGCTTTGGTTGATAAAGCAGATGAAAGGAGATTTTAATTATGCCATTAACAAGAGAACAGATTGTAGAGGGATTGATAGAAATACTAGAATCAGAAAAGATTATTACCGACGAACAAGTATTAAAGGAAAGCAGTATTGATCGTTTCAGAAAATATGAAGATATAAATGGAGTATATACTCAGCCTATTCCAGCAGCAGTAGTAAACGTTGAATCTACAGAAGAAGTGTCAGCAGTTTTAAAGTTTGCCAATGAAAACACTATAAACGTAGTTCCAAGAACTGGTCGCTCTGCAACGGAGGGTGGCTTAGAGACAGCTTTAGAAAATTCAATTGTAGTTGATGGTTCTGGCATGAACAAAATCATTAAGATTGATACCTATAATATGCAAGCCACTGCTGAGTGCGGTGTTTCTTTGGAAGAACTTGAAAATAGGCTGCGTGAGCAGGGCTATACTACAGGCCATTCGCCACAATCAAAGCCCCTTGCACAGATGGGTGGATTAGTTGCCACAAGAAGTATTGGCCAATTTTCAACCCTATATGGTGGAATAGAAGATATGTTAGTTGGATTAGAAGCAGTATTTCCAAATGGAAAAATATCTAGAATCAAAAATGTACCTAGAAGAGCTGCGGGACCCGATATCAGACATATTATTATAGGAAATGAAGGTGCACTTTGCTATATAACAGAGGTTACTGTGAAAATATTCAAATACATGCCTGAAAATAACACCTTCCTTGGATATACTTTAGATAATATGAAAACTGGATTTGAAATTCTTCGAGAGGTAATGGTTAATGGATATAAACCATCGGTTGCACGTCTCTATGACCCAGAGGATGGAGCCTATCACTTTTCCCATTTTGCAGAAGATAAATGCGTACTTATTTTCATGGCAGAGGGTCCAAAGGCAATAGCAGAAGCTACAGGCAAGGCCATTGAAGATATAGTAGCAAAGTATGATGAGTGTAAGAAGGTCAAGACACAATATATTAAAAAATGGTTTAATCATCTTAATTGGGACCCTGCAAAGGTTGCAGAAGAGAGAGTTGAGATAATGGAGACACAAAATCTTGGATTTACAACTGAAGTATCGGGAACTTGGGATATAATAAATGATATTTATGAGGTTTGCATTGAGAGAATACGTAATGAGATTCCAGATATCACATTAATTGGAGGGCACTCCTCCCACAGTTATATTAATGGAACCAATATGTACTTTGTTTATTACTATAATCTAGTTGATATTAAACCCGAAGAAGAGATTGCAAAGTATCACTATCCAATACAAGATATCATAGTCGAAGAAACATTGAAGGCTGGCGGGTCTATGTGTCATCATCATGGCGTTGGAAAACATAGAACTCATTTTATTGAAGAAGAATATCAATCCTCATACCATATGTTAGAAGCATTAAAAAAATCATTTGATCCAAAGGGCATTATGAACATGGGAACCATACTTCCCATAAAAAGCAAATGAAAATATTAGTATGCTTCAAAGCAGTTCCAGATTTAGATATGATGTCGGATGATGACTGGGTAGTAGACTGCGAGCTAAATGTAGATATTAGTTTTGTTAAAGCTATTTTGAACTGTTTTGACGAAAGTGCTTTAGAAATGACATTAAAGCTTTCTGAATCAATGGAAGGCTTTAATGCTCCTTTGAATCTTACTGCACTTACAATAGGTGATAAGAGAAAAGATTCCTTCTTAAAAACCCTGTATGCCCTAAGATTTGATAAAGCCGTGAGGATTAATAATTATGAGGATATTAGATTTATGCCAGAAGTTGTAGCTGCTGTGATTAGTAAATATGTGAGGGAAATAGCATACCAGGATGTAATAGTTTTGGGAAGACAAAGTGGTGAGGGAGACAATGCTAAAACCCCTTTGCTACTTGCTGAGATATTGGGATGGCCCTGCATTACACAGGTAGTTAAGATTGAGCTAGATGATTCTGCAAGCCTAAAGGTTACAAGTATGGCTGATGATGGGATATTAACACAGACCCTACGGACTCCTTGTGTACTATCGGTTGGAAATACACCGAATTCCTATATGAGGATTCCAACCCTTAGGGATAAAATGAAGTATGGAAAGACCCCTATAGAAGTATTAGATATAGAATCATTTGATATCAATCCAATAGTAAATACATGTAAAAATGACTGTGAATTGTTATCCTTAAAAAAAATAAGCAATAATAGAGAAGGTTTTATAATAGACGGAAGAACTCCTGCTGAAAAGGCTCAAATTCTATATGATTTATACTTGAAGGAAAGGTTAGAAGAGCTATGAAATATACAGTTATATTAAATGGATGTTCTAGCAGCTTTATTCACCAAGCTGAGGAAATAAGGGGATTTTTATCTGATAATAAACAAAATCCTACTCTTGGATATACTATTATTTTCTATAATGATGAGGCTAAAAAGGATGAATTAATGACCAATTCACCTACCACCTATATTAAGCTAGTTAAGGTTATAAGATATCAGCCGGAGAATTTTCTAGAGATATTAGAAAAGCTTGAAAACAACAAAGAAACAAGTCTATATATATTTCCAAGTGACTTTGCCGGAAGTGAATTATCCGTAAGATTTGCTTATAGACTTTTAGGTTCTTCTTTAGTCTCAGTAAATAAAATAAAGCTAGAGAAAAATGAGCTAATCTGCCATAAGGCCCTTTACTCTAATAATATGCAAGGAGAGTTTGCCCTTAGAAAGAAGCCCTATTGTATATCAATAGCAAAGGGTTTTTCAAATAAGAAGCAATCATTAAAATCTACAAAATACCTAGTTTTCAAAGTAGATATGACAGACATAGAAAAGGACGATTTTATAAAAAAATATGACCTTAAAAAACCAGAAAAAGTAATTGGACTTGAAGATAGTAAATTCCTATTGGCAGCAGGTAGAGGAGTAAGAACTAGGGCTAAAGTAGAAAGACTAGAAATGATAGCATCTGAAATCGGTGCAAAGCTAGGTGTAAGCCGTCCCATTGCTATGAATGCATGGGTACCTATGAATCAATTAATAGGTGTTTCCGGTGCCATGACGAAGCCTGATTTATGTATAGCGGTAGGTGTTTCTGGAGCAGCGGCCTTTTTTGCAGGGATTGAGAAATGCAAATACATAGTTGCCATTAATACTGACAGTAATGCCTCAATTGTCAAATCTTCTAATGTAGCGATTATAGATGATTATCAAAGCGTTTTAGAAGAATTGTTTAAAATAATAAATTCATCTCAATAGCTTGGAGCTTATAGTTGCTCAGGATGAAGGGAGATTATTATGAAAAGACAACTCATACATGAAATTGAAGAAAGGTACATGGAGTATTTAAGGGATGAATCCAAGTTTGAGGGCAGTGCCGACAGCATATCCTTTCCAGAAAATGAAGAAGAAATTTTAAAAATAATCAATGAAATGAAGAAAAGTAATACCCAAATTACCATCCAAGGAGGCAAAACAGGTATTGTTGGATGTGGTGTCCCATTAAGGGGACATATTCTTAATCTTTCCAATATGAATCGAGTTAAGGAATTTGAGAAAACAGAATTGGGAGATTATTTATTAAAAGTGGAATCGGGAATTACTCTATTAGACCTCAAAAAAGCGATAAACAAGCTTAAAAATCATGAAGAATTATTTTGGCCCCCTGATCCTACGGAATCATCAGCTACCATAGGTGGAATAGCATCCTGTGGTGCAAGGGGGATTTCTTCATATTTGTACGGTGATACTGTGAAGTATATTGAAGGAGCTAGAGTAGTAAGCTCCGATGGAACAATAAGAGAAATACGACGGGGAGATGAGGTTATTACCTTTTATGGCCATGAAAAGGATTTGCTAGACTTATATCTAGGTGGTGAAGGGATGTTCGGTATTATGACCGAGCTAACATTAAGGTTACTGCCTAAACCCCTTGAAATATGGGGGATTAGTTTCTTCTTTGAAAATAAAAATGATGTATTTGACTTTATTGGACAGCTTAAGGAAGAGGTCCTTAATGTTGACGGAGCAAGTATTGCTGCATTGGAATATATGGATAGAGCTACTATTGATGGGATACAAGGTGTAAAAGAAGTTATGACAAAATTAAAAGAGCTTCCCGATATAGATTCAGATATTTCATCTATGGTATATATTGAAATCCACGGAATGAAGGAAGAGGCTGTTGAAAAAATTGCAGAAGCTTTAATGGAGATGGCTATGAGCTTTAATAGCGACCCTGATAGGGCTTGGGCAGTATCAGGAGATACTGAAATTGAAAAGATGAGGATTTTTCGTCATGCAGCGGCTGAAGCAAGCAATTTATTCATAGAAAAAAAGAGACTTGAAGATTCCCGTATAACAAAACTGGGCACAGATATGAGTTTAGATAAAGAATGTTTTGGCTCACTTATTTCTAAATACGAGGCTGACATAGAGGCTGAGGGACTCAATGCATCTATTTTTGGGCACATAGCTGGAAATCACCTGCATGTTAATATTTTACCTGGGAGCTATGATGAATACAAAAAAGGGTATATGCTGCTAGAGAAATGGTCTGAAGAAGCGGCGAAAAAAGACGGTAGGATTATAACTGAGCACGGTGTAGGAAAGCTTAAAAAGCCTATGTTTCTTAAATCAGTACCGAAAGAATATATTGAAGAGCTTAGAAGATTAAAAAGTATATATGATCCTAATGGTATGTGGAATCCAGGGAATATGTTTGAGAATTAAAAGGAGAGGTGCTTTATGATTAAAATTGCAGTATGTGTAAAACAAGTGCCCGCCTATTCCGATGGAATGATGGACCCTGACACTGGGGTTTTGATAAGGGATGGATTAAAATCTATCTTGAACATATATGATTTACCAGCCATTGAAACAGCCCTAAGAATTAAGGAAAAATTAGGAGCTACTATTGACGTCTTTACTATGGGTCCCTTAAAGGCATCTTCAGTTATTAAAGAAACCTTTGCCATGGGTGTTGATAATGGTTACCTTGTAAGTGATAAGAATTTTTCTGGTGCCGATGTGCTTGCAACCTCATATACACTTATGCAAGCTATGAATGCAGTTCAAAGCTATGACTTGATTCTCTGCGGTAAACAAACAACCGATGGTGATACTGCCCAGGTAAGCGGAGCAATTGCAAAGTGGTTTAATATACCCCATGTAAATTGGGTTACAAGAATTATAGACATGGATAATGATAGTATCACAGTAAGTCAGACTATGGATGAAGATATAATTACTGTAAAGCTTAAATATCCTTGTCTAATATCTGTAGAAAGAGCTATATTTACCCCAAGGATGCCGTCCCTTAGACTCAAGATTGCATCTAAGAAAAGAGAGATTAAAGTTTTGACCTTAGCTGATATGGAGGATCAAGATAAAAGCCACTACGGTT
>JANQEZ010000124.1 GCA_028278115.1 Clostridia bacterium | reverse complement strand
TATCAATAGTAGCCTTAATAGCAGCTCAAACATCAGCTGTTATAGCTGGAGCTACTGCAGCAGCGGTTGCTGCAGCTACATCAAACTAATCAAAACTATCCACTCAGTGGGTAGTTTTAATTTTTTGCTAAGAAACTCAAATACTTTCTTAAAGAAATTGCATAGGCGAAACAAAGGAAACTCAAATATTAGAAGTCAAATTGAAACTATTACCAGTAAAATACTGGGCTCAAATTATCTTCTTCATAAAACTTATTAGAAAGACCCTAATACTTGCAACTTGGAACTTGGAACTTGCAACTAAAGCACGTCCCCAGACGCCTTTGTCCTATGTAAGTGCATAAATAATTCCTATTTACAATATTCTTAAATGTCTAATATTAATAAATATAGAGGATTTAGGAGGTTTTTGCAGAAATATTTGTAGTGTTATCACAAAATATGTAACAAAACTAGATTGCTTTACTTCCAAGGGGGAATTTTTTGTGAATATAACTTTTTTACGAAGGATTACTGCATTGACGTTGATATTAATTTGTCTATTGCTGTTTGGGACCATAGGCTGCTCTGAAGGGAAGGAGACAAAAAATATCCTCGTCTTGAATTCCTACCACAAGGGATATATATGGTCAGATGAAGTCACTAAGGGTATAGAGGATGTAATAAAAAAGGTTAATACAGATAATGTAATTCATGTGGAATATATGGATACAAAAATCATTAGAAATGATATTTACTTAGAAAAGATATATGAATTATATAAGCATAAATTTAAAAATTACGAATTTGACATAATCATAGCTAGCGATAATAACGCATATACCTTCTTAGAGAAATATCATAATGATCTGTTTCCCAATAAACCTATAGTAGTTTGTGGATTAAACAAATATGGCAGCTTTATAACTAAAAATAGCATGTTTACAGGGGTAGCGGAAAGTATAGCAGTCAAAGACACCGTAGATACAGCTCTAAAAATCCATCCCAGTACAAAAAAGGTATTTATACTTGTGGATAATTCAGTAACAGGGAATATACTTAAAGAGAAAATTACGGAAGCTATAGAGGAGTATGATGAAGATATAGAATTTAATTTTATACAGAACAATTATCTAAAATATGCAGTTCAAAAAATTAAGGCTATTCCAGATAACAGCATAATACTTCATGCTCTACCAGTATATAGAGGAGACTTTAGCGAACCCATAGAAAAGGAATCGGTAAATAGAATCATTTCCAAAGCAACACAAGCACCTATATATAGCTTTTGGAAATCAGAGATTGGCGATGGATTTGTTGGAGGTAAAGTAATCAGCGGGTATGATCATGGAAAAAGAGTTGCAAATATTGCAATGAAAATTTTAAATGGAATAGGTGCAAAAAATATAGGATTTCAAGCAGAAAGCGATAGCCAATACTACTTCGATTACAATGTATTAGAAAAATATAATATTGAGAAAGATATATTACCAGCAGGGAGTACCATAATCAACACCCCTACTAGTGAGATTACAATTTCTAAAAGCACCATTTATTTTTCGGCTACAATATCAATTTTCATTCTCATAATTGTAAATGTCATTTTGACTCTAAATATTAATAAACGAAGACATATAGAAAGAGAGCTTAGGGAGGAGAAGGATACTCTTAGAGCCATACTTGATTCAAGCACAGATGGAATTTTAGTAATAGATAAAAATAGAAAGGTTCTCCACTTCAATAAACACTTCTCAAAGCTTTGGAGAATCCCAAAGATTATATTAGACGGTAAAGATGATAAGAGTTATATTAATTTTGTTAAGGATCAACTAGTGAAGCCAAAGGAATTTCAAAATAAGATTGAAAAATTAACCTATAGTGATTGTATAATCACAGACATAATCAGATTTAAAGACGGTAGAACCTTTGAACGTACATCAACCCCTTTATTAATGGATGGCAAAGTGACAGGGAGGGTTTGGGTTTTTAGAGATACAACCGAAAAACAAAAGGCAGAAGAACTAAAGCATCAAATGGAATTGGAAAAGCTAAAGCTAAAGCAAGCAATTGACAATGACAAGCTTAAAACCCAATTTTTTTCAACAATATCCCATGAGCTTAAAACGCCGCTAAATGTCATATTAGGGACAATTCAGTTACTAAAAGCAATTGCTGAGAATTCTAAAAATAAAGCTTTATTATTTAAACTAGATAAATATATTAATGTAATGAAGCAAAACTGTTACAGGTTACTGCGATTAATTAATAATTTAATTGATATTACAAGAATAGATGCCAATTTTTTAAAAATGAATATCAAAAACTATAATATAGTAAACATAGTAGAAGATATAGTCCTATCGGTAGATGATTATATAAAAAGCCATGGCATAAAGCTAATATTTGACACAAATATTGAGGAGAGAGTAATTGCATGTGATGCAGATAAAATAGAAAGAATTATCCTAAACTTATTATCTAATGCTATAAAATTTACAGAAAAAAATGGAATAATATCGGTAAATATGCTTGATAAAGGAGACAAGATTACCATCTCTATTAGAGACACAGGTGCAGGAATACCAGTGAATAAGATAGATGAAATTTTTGATAGGTTTAAGCAAGTAGATTCTTCCTTTACCCGTTCAAACGAAGGAAGCGGTATAGGTTTATCCCTTGTTAAGGCATTAGTAGAGCTTCACAAGGGATGGATTAGAGTAAAGAGTGAAGTTGGAACCGGGAGTGAATTTATAATTGAGCTGCCAATTACATTAGTTGAGGATGAGCCAACGGTTTTAGATGAA
>JANQEZ010000119.1 GCA_028278115.1 Clostridia bacterium | reverse complement strand
AAAAACTTAAAAATTTCTGGATTTTTTGTATTACATATGTCAATTGATAGCTCCGATATATTTTTTAGACTGGATAATTTACTTAAATCATATGCCTCTGTTTTAATTGCCAGCTTTTTCAGGTTAGCTAGTTCTCCTAAAGTTTTTACAGATTCAACAGCAACTAAGTCTAGTTCTTCAAGAGATTCAATTTCCTTTAAGAAGTCAAGATCGTATTGCAAAGGTATAGTTAGCTTTAGCCTCTTAAGCTTCGATAACTTCTTTAACAATTCCCTATCCTCTCGCCTTATTGTTGATATGAGCTCTAATTCCACTAGGTTTGATATGTATTCTATTCCCTCTAGACTTTCTATTCTTTTATCAGAAGAAGATACTGGCGGCATTAGCCCATCTATATATTCATTCTGAGCATCATATTCAATTATACTTTTTATATCACCTAAAGAAGTTTGATATATAGCTCCAAAGGGTTGATTTAACTTTTCCCTTATAATTTGTTCTAATTTTTCATCCTTAAACTCTACCTTTTTATTAAGTGTTTCATTATTCATTGTGATATTAATAGCTTCATCCTCTTCCATCTTTGCAAAATCCCTTAAATCCTTGATTTTTACTAAGGAGTACCCGCCAGTCGAATATGCCTTTACCCTTTCACCTGCTAAAAATATCTCAATGTCTGTTTCTACTATACTATTTCCAGTTACACTTGACTTATCTATTTCCTCTGATTCTTGGGCTCCTGTATAATCAAAGATACATCTTCTTAGATTTGCATCCCATATTCCTTCAAAACCACAATATTTTAGATCCTCTATACAAATGGCTAATTCGCCCTCTACCATATACCCTTGAAGCCTTTGTTCATTTACATATATGGTTTTATCAGTCTCTGTAAATGTTCCTATTTTGCTTCCCAAAGGTTCTGCACCTGTCATCCCAAATGCCGATATAGATATAGCTATAACCAATATAACTACAATCCACTTCAATGCTTTCATATTTAACCTCCTCGTATCTATAAAATTTTGACTTGTCCAGTGTATATCCTATATTATATCTTATTCTTTAATGCCTGGTGTATCCTATAGGGGATCAATTAAGAAACAATTAAGAAACCAATGGGTATTAATGTAAGAAAACCAGCTTTCACACAAAAAATAGCAAAGGATCTATCATTCCCTTGCTATTTCTAAATACTCAAAGTAAAGTTTACTATATTAAATCATATTCTACCCTATTATAGGGACTCTCTGCTAAAGCTCTTATCCTTAGTAACTAATGCATAGATAGTTGGAATGATAATCATAGTTAATACTGTTGAAATTAACAGTCCGCTCATCAATGCTATTGACATACCTTCAAATAATGGGTTGCCTGATAAATAAAGGGGTACAAGACCCATCACAGTGGTCATAGTGGTTGATATAATCGGTCTAAATCTCTTACTCACCGCATCCTTGCAGGCACCTTCAACCGATAATCCCCGTCTTCTGGCATTATTAATATATTCAATTAGCAATATCCCATTATTAACTACCACCCCTGCAAGACTTATAATTCCCAGCATAACCATGAAGCTGAGGGGTTTGCCCGAAAGGAATAATCCATTAAATATTCCTATAATAGACATCGGGATAGTTATTAATATAATCAATGGATTGACAAAAGAGTTGAACTGTATCAACAAAATTGAATAGACGAGTAGTATTGTCAACATAAATAATATCCTCATACTTCCAAAATTCGTCTCTATTTGTTCCCTTTCACCGTCAAATACAACTTCATTTATTATATCCATTTTCAAAATCTTCTCT
>JANQEZ010000111.1 GCA_028278115.1 Clostridia bacterium | reverse complement strand
ACGTGACGAGAAGTTTTAAAAAATGAGGGAAATATATGAAATGGTTCGCTAATTTTTTTTTGCTGATTAATATTATTTCTGGAGTATATGGTGTAGTTTATTTTCTTTTTTCAGACATTCCTTTTTTAAGCTTTTTATTTATGCTAGTTGTAGTTATAACAGTGCCTCATCTATTCAAATAAAGATTTTAAAACATGTATAGGATTGAATTAAAAGGGGTACCGCCAACATCGTTGTATTATCTATACTATTTAAACAGAAACCTAGCAATAGCAAATATCTTGAAAGCACATATATAGTCAAAATAACTAGGAATTGTTGGATATATCCTACTACGAAAAATCCTTAAAAGAGAACTATGCTAACCACAAATAGAATTAGATACTAAAAAAACCCTAGAATTAATTTTAAGGGCTTTTTTATGTACAAAGATAAAATGTCTAATTTTTTCTAAAATGCCAGCGTTATATGTAGTTTTCTGTACTGTTTGAAACTTAATAATAAACTACTTATAATAAATACATTTTATATTAATCCTATACTTTGTGATCTATTACTCATAATAAATCACTCTAAAATATATTTTAAAAGGGTGCAAGTAATTTTGAATTCTAAGGCTTTCATCAA
This sequence comes from Clostridia bacterium, assembly GCA_028278115.1. Lineage (GTDB taxonomy): Bacteria > Bacillota > Clostridia > Peptostreptococcales > Caminicellaceae > JANQEZ01. The sequence goes on along the minus strand of JANQEZ010000111.1, from coordinate 5,912 downwards.
TTTTGAAGCCATACCCAGACGGTACGTCAAAAATTTGATGGACAACTTAGAATCAAAGGGACACAGCAGAGTTTTGAATTTTATATGAATAATCTAGGTTAACTTATCTGTTCTTTAATTGTTAAGGCTAAAATTTCTTTTTTATCAATATAGGAGTTGTATACCATACCTCCTAATATGAGAATTCCACCAATTATCTTCCCCTTTGAAATTGAGTTTCCTATTAATAAATCAATAGTCATCCCCATAAAAAGCTGTCCTATGAATATGAGAAGTGTAGCATAAATGGCTCCAATCCTTGGTAGAACAATGTTGTTTATATATATACCTATAATACCTATAACGCCTCCTAAATATGCCCAAAAGGGAATGTATGAAAAGGTTTCAGTTGAAAAATTAGCTAAGTTGAGATTTAAAAGCATAAAAATCATACTGAATATGAGCCCTACTAAATAGTTGATTAAAATTCCCTGAAGCATTCCTATCCTCATTGCCAGTCTTGAGTTTAATATCATGGATATTATAGTCAAACAGCCTGCAAGTAAAGCAAATACCATATATATCAAAATAAATCCCTCCTAATAAATAAACATAACTATTATTCCAATGGATATCAATATAAAGCCTAGTAATTTTTCCTTCTGAAACCTCTTAGTCTCCATTCCAAGCAGACCGTAATGGTCTATAATACAGGATGCTATGGATTGTCCCAGCAGAACAAGGGATAGAGTCAAAGATACTCCAAGAAAGCTAAAGGTGAGATTATTGGAGTACACCATAAAAACCCCCAGAGCACCTCCACCAAATAGGTAAATAGGTATTCCCTTTAGACTAGACAGTTTTTCCCTTTTAAGAAACATAATGGTCAGGATTACAGCAAGACCTACTATATGAATAATAACTAATGCCAGATAATCTCCAGCATAATTTGCCAAAAGGCCGTTAAAGGTTATCATAATAGCTATTAACATTCCTACAAAAACTGCATATAACTTATTCATAATTTATCCCCCTGTAAAATTTGCATTTGATACATTTATAGACTATCATTACAATAAGAGGTCTAAAAGGACAAATGTCCTATAAAGAAAATAAATTCGCCTATTTTGCTTTGCAGGCTGAGGTTCCCTATTGAGTCAAAACTCTTAGGTATAGATTAAGGTTGAGAAATTTTGGTCATCCTTTATGGTAGATTTTGATTTTTCATTTGTATATTTTCTCACTGAGTCAATATCTATCTTACTTAAATTTAATAGATTAAAAGCAATTACTTTTAAAAGAAAGGTAGCTAAGGCTATGAGACTTATAGATAATAAAGAAAAATTATTGTTCTATATAAATAAATTTAATATCAATGATTTCTTTGAAAGAGATATGACAAAGCACATGGAATTACATGTTTTTAGGAAAGGGGAGCACCTACTTAGGTTCAGTGAAAAAGTCCATTACTTTTACTTTGTAGTAGATGGTAAAGCAAAGGTAAACACTTTACTAAAAAACGGAAAGTCCCTTCTTTTAAGGTTTTATAGGCCATTACAGGTATTGGGTGATGTGGAATTTTTAAATTATGATTATACCAATTGTAATGTTGAAGCTTTAAATGATGTCACATGTATAGGAATTCCTTTAGAGCATTTAAGAAATGCAGCCAGTAGAGATGTAAGGTTTTTGCAATTCCTATGTCAAAGCCTAAGCTCTAAACTCACTAACTCCTCCTACTGGAATTCAGTTAATCTCCTTTACCCCTTAGAAAATAGGCTGTCAAGCTATATTTTAGCTATTGCAGATCATGACGATGATTATGCAATTCCTCTAAATGAAATTGCTACCCATAAATTGACGGATATAGCAGAGCTGCTTGGAACAAGCTATAGGCATTTAAATAGAACTTTAAATAATCTATGTCAAAAGGGTATTATTAAAAAGCATAGAAGTTCTATTTTGATTACAGATAGGCAGGCACTTGAGGAATTGGCTGGGGATTTGTATGAGTAAGGCTTTTGTGGGTGCGAGGTGCGTGACTTTTTTCATTCTTTTAGGAAGAAAAACCTTCTATCCATTTGCGAATAGAAGGTTTTAATCATATATCAAAATTTTTACTTAATCCTTTTTAACACTTCACATAAAAATTCATAAACACGCTTTGTTGAGGATATGCTAAGGTGTTCATTTGGGGTATGTACGTCGTATAGATTAGGTCCTATGGATATCATATCTATATCTCCAACCTTCTCCTTTAAAAATCCACACTCTAGTCCTGCATGGATGGCTTCTACTTTAATTTCTTCTCCATACATATCTTTATAAACATCGGCCATTAAATCTCTTATAGGTGAATCCACCTTGTATTCCCATTCTGGATAATCGCTGACTAGCTCCATTTTAGCCTCTGTTAGATTGCAAATGGTTTGAATTCTGTTATTGATTTCATGCTTTAAGGTCTTTACGGAGCTGCGGACAGCACTGCTAAATACTACTTTATTTTCTTTAGTTTCTAATACTCCAATATTATTGGAACTCTCAACTAAACCTTCAATATCGGCACTCATGGTCTGTACTCCATTTGGTATTAGCCTTAATATGCTTATTAGATATTTTTTTGTCTTTTCACTAAAGACCTTCTGAGGCTTAGAGGTCTTTTCTATATAAAGCTTTATATCAGGGTCTGCGGTCTTGAATTCATTGGACACTACATTTTGACAGTCGTCTATAATACTCTTTAAAACAGCTTCATTGGCTCCATCTATGGTAATAACTACATCAGACATTTTAGCAATGGCATTCATTTTTTCGCCACCGCTAACTCCTACAATATCAAAATCCATTTTACTACCAATTAATTCTAGCAGTCTTCCCAATAGTTTAATAGCGTTTCCTCTATTTTTATTAATTTCCATTCCTGAATGTCCGCCTAAAAGTCCCTTTATTGAAAGCTTGTATACAGCTTTGGCAGTATCAATATCCTGCCACTCAATGGGTAGGTGAATTATATTATTAACACCACCAGCACAGGAGGACAGGGCAGTTCCTTCTTCTTCTGAATCAATATTGATTAATATATCGCCTGAAATATTTTCGGGTCTTAGTCCAATAACGCCATCCATCCCGGTTTCCTCTGCAACAGTGAAAAGAGCAGTCAATGGTGGATGCGGTATATCTTTAGCTTCTAAGATAGCCATTGTCATTGCCACAGCTATTCCGTTGTCTGCACCTAGTGTAGTTCCATCTGTACGAACCATATCTCCATCTAAAATCAGTGGAATTGGGTCCTTTTCAAAATCGAATTCTAAATCTTCCATTTTTGCACAAACTATATCCATATGACCTTGTAGAATAACCCTTGGTGCACCTTCATATCCCTTAGTGGCTGGTTTGTTTATAATGACATTTAAACACTCTTCTTGAATTACCTCAAGACCTAATTCCTTTGCAAACTTTACTAAAAAATCACTAACTTCCTTTTCATTGCCTGACCCTCTGGGTATACGGGTTAAGGATTCAAAATGCTTAAAAATAGCCTCTGGCTGTAATCCCTTTAATACTTTTTCCATTGTATAGACCTCCTTTATTTTACTATGGTAACCATGTTTTCGTTTATATCTTGAAGCTTCTTTGCTCCCGTCATAATCATGGTTTCATTGAGTTCTCTTCCAAGTTTTTTTGTATATAGCTCTACACCTTCTTTTCCTCCACCATAGACTGCAACAGCATAGGGCCTACCTACAAGCACTGCATCTGCTCCAAGGGCTATAGCCTTAAAGACATCTAGACCTGACCTAATTCCCCCATCAATGAATATCTTGATTTTACCTTTCACTTCTTTAGCAATATAGGGCAGCACCTCCACAGTTGAAGGGGTTTCGTCTAAAACTCTTCCTCCATGATTAGATACTACTATTCCATAGGCTCCTGCTTCAACTGCCTTCTTTGCACCTTCTACTGTCATTATCCCCTTTAGGATAAATGGAAGACTTGTAGAAGATATTATTTCCTTCATATCCTCAGCCGACTTAGGGGAAACCGGTTTTCCCTGCATTCCCAGAAGTGCAAGTCCCGCAGCATCAATATCCATTGCCACTGCCAAAGCTCCACTATCCTCTGCCTTTTTTATTTTCCTTAAAATCTCATCCTTTTTCCAGGGCTTTATTGTAGGTATTCCCCAGCCTTCATTTTCTTCTATTGCCTTTAGGGGAGCCTCATAGGCTTCTTCCTTTACTCCATCACCAGTAAATCCTGCTGCACCTGAGTTTTTACAGCCATCTATGATTGCTTTTTGGTAATTATAGTCATCATATAAATCTCCATAATTCAATTTTACTGCACCAATGGGAGCTGCAAAAATTGGATATTTAAAGCTTTTGCCAAATAATTCTACAGTTGTATCAACCTCTACAGGGCTATATAATGTATCCATATTAATTTTTATATCCCTTAGCTTGTCATAGTTTCGTATAAAGCCTGATCCTGTTGTCTTTCCTCCTACCCCGGGAATCTCGCCCCTACATGCTTTTCCATTACACTGGGGACAGACTCTACAAGTCTCTATATTTTTTTTAGCATTTTCCAATAGTATCTTATAATCCATATGCACCCTCCTTGCTCTATTTTGTTTTAAAATATATTTTAAATTTTTGTATTCTTTCTCCATATATTATTATATTATATAGTCATGGATATTTCATAATACATATTAAAGTTTTTTGATTTATTATAAAAATTTTATATTATAGATGTGTGATTAAGAAATTTTATTTTAAATATTTTTGCTGTGAGCTGTCAGCCATTAGCTATTAGCCAAGTAGGCATTGTAGTTTTGGCTAAGGAATGTTTCAAAAAAAGGTTGAGTTTTAGGGTCACCCATCTATATCTTAGGAGGTTTTAAAATGTTAGGCACTATAGTAAACGCCTTTGCAATAATAGGCGGTAGTCTTTTAGGTTTCTTTTTCAAAAAGGGAATCCCCGAAAAATATAATGAAACTGTCATCCAATCCTTAAGCCTTGCCGTAATACTAATAGGTATATTAAATGCACTAAAGGCCGAGAATATTCTTTTACTTATCTTTAGTTTAGCTATAGGAAGTATAGTGGGAGAGCTACTAAAAATTGAAGAAAGGCTTGAGAGACTTGGAGATACTATTCAAGATAAATTAGGAGATCGCTTTTCAGATGGTAAAAGCAATATATCTAAAGGCTTTGTTAATACAAGCTTAATTTATTGCATAGGAGCAATGTCAATTATGGGCTCTTTAGAAAGCGGACTTTCCGGCAACCATGAAACCCTCTATGCAAAGTCAGTTATCGACGGTATTTCATCCATTGCCTTTACATCCTCTATGGGTATTGGAGTATTGTTTTCCTCGGTAACGGTGTTTTTATACCAAGGCTTTATAACTGTTACTGCATCCTTTATGAAGCAGTTTTTAGTTGATTCTGTTGTAACAGATATGTCTGCAGTGGGTGGTCTTTTAATATTTGCACTGGGACTGAATATGCTGCAAGTAAAAAGGATAAAGGTTGGAAACATGCTACCTGCAATATTTATACCTTTAGTACTTTATATGATAAAGTCGATTTTTTAAGTAATCGGCAATGATAAAGGCGTCTGTCTTAGCTCTTAGCTCTCAGCTCTTGGCTCTTAGGTAATAAAAAAAGCCTGAAACACCTCCAAATGGAGGTGTTTCTATAAATATATAATAATCCCTTCAATTTGTGAACTGTTTCTTTATTTTCTCCTTCCATGCACCTGTGTCAATAACCTTGACATGATGATATCTGGAACTAAAGGAAGTGACCAAGATAGTTGTCTTAGCAAAAATATTAGCTGTGTATCCTGGGCAGCCTTCCATATATCTACCTCTGAGCCGCTGGCTAGGCTTTTAAAATCTTTATTATTCATTATTTTCTCACTCAGT
>JANQEZ010000101.1 GCA_028278115.1 Clostridia bacterium | reverse complement strand
TTAATTTATACATATCAAAAATCCTTAAACTCACTGGATATTTTTATATGTATAAATTAAGATTTACTTAGGATTCTCTATTCTATATTTTTTTCTTTGTAAATATTAAATTATAAAAGCGTATATCCATAAGTTTTAGCAGAAGATAATTTGAACCCAATATTTTACTGGTAATAGTTTTAATTTGACTTCTGATACTTGAGTTTACTTTATTTCAGCTATGAATCTTTTGCAAAAAATGTTTGAGCTCCTAGACGAGAACAAAGCAGCTTTAGTCGCCTTCTAAACTGCCCTTTCTTAAACTCTCAGGTAACATAATGTCTATTTCCTCATCTAAGAGTATTGGCTCTTCAGTTTCTTTTAGTGCCTTTTTCATATTATTATATATTCTTACATCTACCTTAGGAGAACCACTATAAATCTCCATCATTCTTTCTTGAAAAACGTCCCTTCTCACCTGTATTTCTTCTATACTTAAATATCCTGATTTCAAGTCAGTTAATAGTGATAAATAGGACTCCTTAAGGTCTAATAAATTTCTTGACATGTACAAATGCTTTTCACATACTACCCCTAAATTAAAACCCTTTGAATATGAGTTCATACTTAATAAAACTATAGAAAATACTATTGCAATACTTACAAATACTTTACTTGAACTTAGAATTTCTGCAATTATCAGAATCGTGGTAGCAAATGATATAATAAGCTGCCAATTCTTAAAGCGACTATAGGATTTTTTACTAATATCGGCACACCTCTTATGGGCCATTTGATCATATGCCGCTCTGCCAAAACCTTGCCTAATTTGATCTTCCAATTTATCTAAGCTATTACTGTCCTGGAAATTTAGCTTTCGTACTTTTCCTTCTAAGTTGTTATTGTTTACTTGATTTCTATTTCTTTTTTTATGGCTCATGCTTAATCCTCCAAAAATTAGCACTCCACCTTTTTAGGCAGATATATACTGTTATTTATATCATAATATGCAGTATAATTGACCTATGTTAATTTTATAGATTGTCATTCCATAAATATTTATTTAAATCTATTTCTCCATTATGTCCTACTATTATTCCCTCTTCTTCTAATAATGCCTTTTGAAGTTCAAAACCTTGACCCTTCCTTAGGGAAATTCTTCCCCTTGAGTTAATGATTCTATGCCAGGGCAGGCTAAGCTTCTCTGAATAGACTCTGAGCACCCATGATACTTGTCTTGCAGCTCTAGGGTTACCGGCAAGGTTAGCAATTCTTCCATATGTAGATACACTTCCCATAGGTATGCTTTTAATTATTGATAAAAGCTTTGCAGTAAATTCCGTCATATCATCACCCTTTTTAAAGTCTACTTATGTTTTTTTATTTTCCTCAGTTGGTGTCCCCAACATTCAGTAATTATTTTCCTTGCAGCAAAAAGAGCTGTTAGAGAAGGATCTAGACTAGGGGCAACCTCAACCACGTCTAATCCAATAACAGGCAGGTCAAATAATCCATAAAGCAGGTCAAGCAGCTGCCTACTAGTTAGTCCTCCAAATTGAGGAGTGCCAGTTCCTGCTGCATATGCTGGGTCAAGGCAGTCTATATCTAATGTAATATATATCTTTTTAAACCTCCCCATCTTTTCCTTAGCTTGTTTTACCACTTTCTCTACTCCCAGCTTATTAAATTCGTAGGCATTAATAACGTTAATTTTATTGGAATTCATGAATTCTAACTCATCATTTTCAATAGATCTAATGCCAATAAAAAATAGACTTCCACTATCAGTAACATTCTTTAATTCAAGTGCTCTTCTCTCCGTTGATCCGTGGGATAGATCGTCGCCTTCCAACCTATTGCATAAATCAAAATGTGCATCTATATGTATAATACCAAAAGGCTCATCTAATGCTTTATCTATACCTCTTTGTACTGGAATCGTAGTAGAATGGTCTCCTCCAATCATCGTGAAGAACTTCTCTTTTTTAACTAAATTATATACATTCTCTTTAACCTTCTCAAATATTATATCTCTAGTCTTCCCTGTAAAGTCTCCTAGATCTACAACCTTTAATTCTGCTATACTTTCAAAATGTTCCGTTGTTGGAGGTATTGTGTATGTTATCTCCCTTAAAGCATTAGGTGCCGCCTTTGCTCCTGACCTGAAGCTTACACCACCGTCATATGGTATACCAAACACAACTATGTCTGCCTCTTCTAAGGGTAAGTCTGGTTTATTAAGACCAGCCCAAATTCCTGTATCTTTAATCATATCATCTACTTTTCTCATCTTCTGTTCCCCCATAAA
>JANQEZ010000096.1 GCA_028278115.1 Clostridia bacterium | reverse complement strand
TTTCAATGTTTTGCTGTGAGCTGTCAGCCATTAGCTATTAGCCAAATTAAGCATTATAGTTTTGGCTTACGAAATATTTCAATAAAAGGTTAAGTTTTAGGGTCACATATCTATAAAGTTTATTTCAGCTTATTCTTTGTATACTCTAATCTTTCTAAAACTTTTTCAAACATCTCTTGATATTTCTCTTTTTTCTGTTTTTCTTCTTCAATCAATTTAGCAGGTGCTTTTCCAATAAAGCCTTGATTTGAAAGCTTTTTATCAACTCTATCTAATTCCTTTTCCAGCTTAGTTTTTTCCTTTTCCAGCCTCTCCAGCTCTTTTTCAAAGTCAACAAGGTCATCAAGTGGTATAAACATCTCCGCACCTTCAACCACAGCCGAAACAGCATCTTCTGGGATGTCATTCCTTTCTTCTAGCACTATTACTTCTGAAGCACTTGCTAGAGTAATTAAGTAATTCTTGTTTTCTTCCATAATATCAAAAACCCTTTTATCTGCAACAACAATCACCTTGGCTTTTCTTGATGGAACAACGTTCATTTCAGCTCTAATATTTCTGATGCTCTTAATTGCATCCATTACTAATTCCATCTTCTTTTCTTCTTGAGGTAAAATCCTTTCTTGTGATATTTTAGGCCATTCAGAAACTATAATGCAGTCTTGACTATTTGGTAAATGTGCCCAAATTTCTTCTGTAATGAAGGGCATAAATGGGTGAAGAAGCTTGAGTAAGCTCTCTAAAGCCTCAAGAAGTACAGCACTGGCAGTTCTCTTAGAATCATAATCTTCACCATATAATCTTGGCTTAACCAGCTCTATATACCAATCACAATATTCACTCCAGATAAAATCATATAGCTTTTGAAGTGCTATTCCAAGTTCAAATTTTTCTAGATTTAATGTAACTTCATTTATAACTGTATTCAATCTGGATAAAATCCATTTATCAGAAAGCGTCAGTTTTGTTTTGTATTCTTTATTTAAATCCATATCATTGATATTCATAAGCACAAATCTTGAAGCATTCCACAGCTTATTTGCAAAATTTCTACTGCTTTCTACCCTCTCTGTATAAAATCTCATATCATTTCCCGGTGTATTTCCAGTTGCAAGCATAAACCTTAAAGCATCAGCTCCATATTGGTCTATTATCTCAAGGGGGTCTACTCCGTTCCCTAGTGACTTACTCATCTTTCTCCCTTGGGAATCCCTCACAAGTCCGTGTACAAATACATGCTTAAAGGGAGCTTTATCGGTTAATTCTAAAGCAGAGAATACCATTCTAACAACCCAGAAGAAAATAATATCATAACCAGTTACTAGAACATTCGTCGGATAAAAATATTTTAAATCCTCAGTTTCATCGGGCCAACCCAAGGTTGAGAAAGGCCATAGTGCCGAGCTAAACCAAGTATCTAATACATCTTCGTCTTGCCTTAGATTTGTAAAAGCACATTTAAAGCAGCTTTCTGGTTTTTCCTTAGCAACTATTACTTCACCACAATCGTCGCAATAATATGCTGGAATTCTATGACCCCACCACAATTGTCTTGATATACACCAATCTCTTATATTTTCTAACCAATGCAAATAAGTTTTAGTAAACCTCTCCGGTAGGAATATGAGCTCATTCCCTTTAACAGCCTCAATAGCTGGCTTTGCTAATTCCTCCATCTTAACGAACCATTGATCTGAAAGCATGGGCTCAACAACGGTATTACATCTATAGCATGCCCCAACATTGTGATTATGCTCTTTCTTTTTCACCAAATAATCTTGCTCATCCAAGTCCTTAACTAGTTCTTTTCTACATTCATACCTAGTCATTCCTTGATATTTTCCAGCTTTTTCATTCATAGTTGCATCTTCATTCATAACATTAAGCTTTGGTAGGTCATGTCTAATTCCCACTTCAAAGTCATTAGGGTCATGGGCAGGAGTTATCTTAACTGCTCCAGTACCAAAGTCCATTTCTACATAATCATCTGCAATAACGGGTATTTCTCTATTAACTATAGGCAGTATCAAGGTTTTTCCAATGAGATGCTTATATCTATTATCTTCTGGATGAACTGCAACAGCAGTATCTCCAAGCATTGTTTCCGGTCTAGTTGTTGCAATTTCTACAAATTCATCCCTATCCTTTACTGGGTATTTAATATGCCAGAAAGCCCCTTGCTTTTCTTCATGCTCAACTTCAGCCTCCGAAAGTGATGTTTTACAGTCTGGACACCAATTTATAAGTCTATTTCCCCTATATATATATCCCTTTTCATATAATCGAATAAAAAATTCTGTTACTGCTTTGTTACAGCCTTGATCCATGGTAAACCTTTCACGACTCCAATCACATGAGCTTCCAAGCTTTTTCATTTGCTCCGTAATTCTATTACCGTAATCTTCCTTCCAGTCCCATGCTCTCTTTAAAAACGCTTCTCTACCTATTTCTTCTTTAGTCTTTCCTTCTTCTTTTTGTATTTTCTCAACCACTTTAACCTCAGTAGCTATACTTGCATGATCTGTACCCGGAAGCCAAAGGGCAGAAAATCCCTGCATCCTCTTCCACCTAATCAAAATATCCTGAAGAGTTTGATCTAATGCATGGCCCATATGTAACTGGCCAGTTATATTAGGTGGCGGCAAAACTATGGTGTAGGATTCCTTATCCGGGTCTATCTTTGCACTAAAATAATTCTTTTCCATCCACATCCCATAGGTTTTATCTTCAAACTCCTTAGGATTATATTTTGTTGCTAAGCTCTCTTTTGTCATACCTTCACTCCTCAATATATCATTTTCATTTGATTCATCAATAAAATTTTATAAATTAACCCCTCAAACTATTCACAGCTATTCTTCTATTGCCTTTAATCTTGTATCTTGCACCTTGCATCTTGCACCTTGTATCTTGCCCCTTTCACCTTGCACCTTGCACCTTGTATCTTGCACCTTGCACCTTGCATCTTGCACCTTGCACCTTACACCTTACACCTGCCCCCAAAGACTTGACCTCAAAAGAAAAATAAAAAAGCCTCTTCATCCACAAAGGGACGAAAAGGCATATTTCGCGGTACCACCCAATTTTCAGCATAGTGCTGACACTCTGATACTGACTATTTATAAAGGTTCTAATTATAAATAGTACAGACGTAATACCTATAACGGGATATCCCGGCCAAATCTACTTATTTTCAATTTAGCATCTCAGAAGCTACCTTCAGAAACAATTGCCATTAAAAACCTTTCAGCCAAGGGTTTTTATCTCTTGATGGTTTGTTTTCCTACTCCTCTTCTTCAATGATTTTTCCATATTTTTTTTAATCATTATACATACATAAACCGAAAAAGTCAAGATTAACTTGATATTTTATTATGCATATCTTTAAAGTGCAACATATATTGTATTAATGCAAATAGAGTAAAAATCATGGCTAATGTAACTGCTACTATACTATAGGGAAAATTAAAAGCCATATATAAAATAGCGATATAGAAATTAACAGTGGCTATTTTACCAAATCTATTAGCTGGTATAACAGCTTTATCCTTTCTATAGTATAGAAATAGTCCACCTATAATCATTAATATTTCCTTTAGTCCAACAATTGTTATTACCCAAACAGGTATATAATTTTTAATAGTAAAACATATCAGTACAGTGATAAGCATTAGTTTATCTGCAAGGGGATCCATCGCCTGTCCCCATTTAGTGATTAAATTATACTTTCTCGCTAAATAGCCATCTAAAACATCTGTTATTCCAGCTATGATAAAAATATAAGTTGCATAAAGGATGCTTCCATCAATTTCGCTGAAAAAAGCATAGACGAATAAAGGTATTAATAAAAACCTTATTGTAGTAAGTATATTGGGTAAATTCATAACCTTCTCCTTAATTTTATTTAAAGTCATTTCTTAAAAAAGTCTGAAAAGGAATAATAGTTTTAATGCTTAAACATTTGCCATATCAAAATAACCTTAATAACATTTCAATATTTTTCCTATTCCTATTATTATTATATTCTATTAATACTCCAATGTACACAGTTTATCTGTAACTATTAAAGGTTTTCCTTCATACTGAAGATGAGTCATAACAACTTCCCCTATAAAGGCAGTGTGATCACCGATATCGAAGCTTTTCACAAGCTTACATTCCAAATTCACTAAGGCCTCCTTTATTAAAGGTGAGTCAATTAATGAGGGACTTATTGTCTCAATATTTCCTTCATATAGCTTGTCAACTTCATAAGCAGTCTTTGTACCGCAAAATAACGCCATTTGTTCTGATTTTTCACCTACCACTGCAACTCCAAACTCCTTTGCCTGGGCTATTAGGTCATGTATATATCTTTTAGGCGATATACTCACCATAATAAGAGGCGGTGTATTTGATACTTGAGTTACCCAAGCAACGGTTGTAGCATCTCTGCTCTCACCACTTTGACATGTAATAACAGTAACAGAATTAGCTATTTTCCTTAAGGCTTTTTTACTAATTTTATCTTTAGTATTCATTTTTTCCCCCTTCTTTTAGCACAAAGCCCTTGCATTTGAAATGGTTATTTCAATAATTTAAATGAATATCTTCTCTCTAAATAAGTTATTAATTCTTTAACCATCTCGTAATAGTTTTTATTAAGAACGCTCCAATTCCTCTGATAATTAGCATATATATACCTCTTAACATTTAAGGACGGCATATATGGATTGCCTAAGAAATCTGTTTTGTCCTTATATATACACAGCCTAGTTATCCTGCCAGAGCCAGTGCTTAAATCTTGTGGATTTATACCATTATCCATTGTATCTTTATGAACCAATGCAAACCAAGCAAAATTTTCTATCTCACCTTTTATATACCCATGTTTGTTACAGTTTCTATCAATTTTTATTTTATAATTATAATTAGACATCCATATCCCTCCAAAATGTCTTTACTAAAATGTCTATGAAGTATTTATATATAATATTCTTCTCTTTATCTGAAAGCTTATTCATAAAAAAAAGAGCAGTTTTTCAACTTACTCTTTCAATACTATTTAAAAACTCTATTTTATTTCTCGTCATCTCTTCATGCAGTTCTTTATCAATCTTTCCTTTTTCCAATAGTTCATCACAGAAATCTATAAATGTTTCCACCAAATTTACCAATTCTTCATACATTAAGCATACCTCCCCATATACAACTTTTTAGAATTATATGCTAAAATTCTACAATTTATACTACTATTTTTTACTTTCTTCCAAAATTATCTTTTTAGGTATTTTAGGTAAAACTACAACTTATACACACCCCAA
>JANQEZ010000058.1 GCA_028278115.1 Clostridia bacterium | reverse complement strand
GCCATCAGTTTTTATAATACATAGAAAATTACAAGCTTTATAATTTCCATTATGTATTTCAACAAGGTCTATTTTCAAAATCTTTTTACAAGACCTTGTTTCAACTATCACTTGAGGGTAATATATTAAGTAAACTTTACAGCTTAGGTCTAGTAGGATTTCCCATACAGGTACTGTTCCGTTGCCAGATCAGCGGTTTCCCATTAAACCCATATTTGTATTGTTGCCAGATACAAAACTAGACTACCACTAAGTCTGTACTATAATCCTCAATATATCTCCAGGCTGGAACAGTCTAGGAGTTTTCCTCAACAGGCAAACTAATTCCTAGCCTCTTTTGCAGAATAGGTTTAGAATACAAATTCTTCCATTTTATGGGCCCATAAAATAAAAGGTTTTAAATATTCATCCACCTACTTCCACTCAAGGCAGGCTACACTGCACGCAGCAGAAAAACTACCGCCTTGCAGGTTCATCCTAAATTATCTATAATAAAATAATCTAGGTCTCCGCGGACAGAGGGTCAACGCCCACATGCCTTTGTGGATCGCCCCCTGATCCTTACTCCCAGCATAAACCCCCGACTGGGCGTCGCAAGCCAATACCAGGAACTTCATCGATGTGCCCTTTGACGGATTTTTAGGCCCGCCTTCAGAATTAACAGCTCTGACTAGAATACTGCACCTCTCAAGTGTAAAAGACATTATAGCATAAATCGCTAAATTTTTCAAATGTAAATATTGTATAATAAAAAACTAAACTATTAAATTAGCCACTACAATTCCCAAAAGAGCACCTGCAAAAACCTCCACAGGGGTATGTCCAACAAGCTCCTTCAATCTCTTTTCACCTATGGGAATATGCTTGTGCTTATCTTCTAGTATCTTATTTAATATAATTGCTTGCTTTCCTACAGCCCTTCTAACCCCCGAGGCATCATACATTACAATCAAAGCAAATACAAAAGAAATACCATAATCTACTGAATTCCATCCGCTTTTTAGTCCTACAGCAGTGGACAGCCCCATAACCATTGAGGAGTGGGAGCTTGGCATTCCACCAGAACCAACAAATCTATATAAATCAAACTTCTTTTTAGTAAGCAGCGTAATTACAACCTTCAATGCCTGGGCTAAAAACCAGGAAGTAAAGGATGCATTAAACACATCATTACTAAAAAGTTCAGTAAAATACGTCACTTAATTTCCCCCTTAATTTAATATTCTCTAACTCTTAAAAACTCTACCAGCTCCCTTAAGAAATCAGCCTTTGAATCAAATATCTCTAAGGATTTAAGACTCTTCTCAAATAGCTCATAAGCCATCTCCTTTGACTTTTCAAGTCCATAGAGAGATGGGTAGGTGGATTTTTCATTATCTATATCGCTGCCCACTTTTTTTCCAAGCTTTACTTCATCACCCGTTACATCGAGGATATCGTCAACGATTTGAAAGGCTAATCCCACACTTCTACCGTAATTTTCAAGCTTCCTATACTCTTTTTCCTCAGCCCCGCCGATTACAGCACCCGCCTTAATTGATGCCTCTATCATGGCAGATGTTTTAGTAAGATGAATAAATTCAAGGGTATCTTCGTCGATTTTCTTACCTTCTGATTCTAAGTCTACAACTTGTCCACCTATCATTCCTTTAATGCCCGATGCATTAGAAATGATATGCATAGCCTTTATTCCTCTATCCATAAGTCCTGGGGTTTTTATTATTTTCTCCAGCATAGTCTCAAATGCTAGATTTAAAAGTCCATCACCAGCTAAAATCGCAACTCCTTCACCGTAAACCTTATGATTAGTAGGCTTACCCCTCCTAAAATCATCATTGTCCATTGCCGGTAAATCATCATGTATTAATGAATAGGTATGTATCATCTCAACAGCACATGCAAAGGCCAAAGCCTCCTCCTCATTGCCGCCAAGCAGCTTACAAACTTCAATCAAAAGTATAGGTCTTAGCCTTTTTCCCCCAGCCTTAATACTGTATTCCATTGCTTCCACTACTGTCCTTTGATGCCCTAGCTTATCGCCGAAATATTCTACTAAAACATCCTCAACTTCATCTTTTCTTCGTAAAAGCTCCGACTTAAAATCCATTCTACTCCTCCTCAGTTACTAAAAACGGTTTCTCAACCAGCTCCTTATCTTCTTCCAATAATAGAGAAACCTTCTGCTCTGCTTCATTTAAAACTCCATTACAGATTCTATATAGACTTATACCCTCTTCAAAATATTTTAATGATTCTTCAAGGGATGTATTTCCCTCCTCAAGCAGCTTTACAACTTCCTTTAATCTAGAAAGATTTCCTTCAAAATCCTTGACCCTTTTATCATCCTTTTTTTCTTTCAAATAAGTTTTCTCCTTTCAGGATTTCCTTTGCTGTACATTTTATTATACCACTATGTAATAAAATATTTACATCATCTCCAATTTCAACTTCTTCAACTGTTTTAATGGCCTTATCTTTTTTCTCATCAAGCAATATGCTATAGCCCCTTTCAAGGGTAGAAAGAGGGCTGAGGTTATTAAGGTTCTCCCCCAAAGAAGATAGGGCTTCCTTTAAAGATGACATTTCCGTAGTCATACTCCCACTAAGATTAGTATATAAAATATCTAAATTCTGCTGTTCTTCCTTAACTTTAAAGGATAAATACTTAGTAATCCTTCCCTCACTATAATTATTGAGATTGTCCCTTAAGCTGGACAGCCTATTGGTAAAATTGCTTTTGATGCTATTGTAAAAAAAGTCTAATGTATTTTTTATATCGGCTATAGGTGGTACAGCAAGCTCTCCAGCCGCTGAAGGCGTTGGTGCCCTGAGGTCAGATACAAAATCCGATATAGTAAAATCAGTTTCATGACCAACAGCAGAAATAATTGGTTTATTGGATTTATAAATGCCTTTTGCTACAATTTCTTCATTAAACGCCCATAGTTCTTCAATGGAGCCGCCGCCCCTTGATAAAATAATGACATCAATATCTTCAATCTCATTTAGTTTCTCTATTGCCTCTGCAATCTGTATAGAAGCCTGCTCTCCTTGAACCAATACGGGGTAAATAAGTATATTGGCTAAGTTATTTCTTCTAGTAATTACAGAAATAATATCTCTAATGGCAGCACCTGTAGGTGATGTAACCACAGCAATACGCCTGGGGAAGAAAGGTATCTTTTGCTTTCTATCCTCATCAAAGTATCCAGCTTTGGATAACTTTTGCTTCAATTTCTCAAACTCAATATGAAGCCTTCCAAGACCGATTTCCTCTAAACTGCTTACATATAATTGATACTCGCCATTTCTTTCATATATAGAAATATAACCCTTTGCTATAACATTCATACCATTCTCTGGAATAAAAGACAGATTGCTAGAATCACTTCTAAACATTACACATTTTATTTTACTGTTATTGTCCTTCAAAGAAAAGTAACAATGTCCGCTATTATGGAATTTGAAATTCGATATTTCACCCTTTAAAACTATATTATTTAAAATAGGGTCGTACATTAATATTCTCTTTAAATAGCTATTCAGTTCCGATACAGTTAAAGTTCTTATTCCCATTTATTAAAAATGCCTCCATGGCGTGCAAAGCACGCAGTTAATAGTTAATAGTTAAGAGTTAATAATTGTTTGGGTCATACTAAAGAGTTTTTATTCACTCCTATGAATCAATAGATTGCTTCTATAATCTTTGCCATTGACTGTTAGCTATCAGCCTTTAGACATTTTTTAGTCATATGTACCCAATAAGGCAGTTCCTACAGCATTATCTGTACAGAATTCTGATTTTCCAAAATAAATGTTTATGCCCTCACTCTTTAGGGCTTTATATAAATTATCCCTCAAAAAAGTATTTGATGCAACTCCACCTGCGATTAAAATTTCATTTATTCCATAAGTCAATGATGCTTCTGCTATTATTTTAAAGAGAGATTTATAAATGCACTCAAATAAAGCCTTTGCTATATCACTATTTTTTTCTATTCCACCTTCTATAATCCTCTTTATATATGTCTCTACACCTGAAAAGTTTACATTCCTTCCCCTTGTGCTTACTGGAAGCCTTAACTTGCCTAAAGCTCCATCTAGGGATATTCTATCAAGCTCTTGCCCCGAGGGAAAATCAAGCCCCATCATAACACCTATTCTGTCAATAAGCTGTCCAGCACTAATATCGGAAGCTCCACCAATGATTTCGCATCTGTATCTGTTTTTATCCTTATTAACCTTTAAAAGCTCCGTTGTTCCTCCAGAAATATGCAGAGCTATAAACTCGTCCACCAATAAGCCCTCAGATGACCATTTGGCAGCTTCTATATGACCCTCTTGATGACTATATTCCTCTAAGGGTATTCTTAAGGTGTTTGAAATTGTTCTTCCAAAGGATAATCCGGATAGAAAAACAGGCATATATGAACCTTCTATCTCCCTTGGTTTGCTGGTGCAACAAACCTTCATAATCTTTTTGCCATCAATTTCACTGCAAACTCCTTCGTAAAGAACCGGAAAGTTTTTCATATGCTGAAAAACTCCTTCAGATTGTCTGAGCCCTCTGTTTCCCTTTTTTACATCCAGCAACTTCCTCTCATCCAATAAAAGATTTCTATTTTCATCCACAATGGCAATGGAAGTAGTGTAGCAGCTCGTATCAATACCTAAAATGTACTTACTCATCCAGCCCTTCCTTGCCAACAACAGCCCCTAAAAGACCGCTTATAAAGCTTGGTGAATCATCGGTCCCGTATCTCTTTCCCAATTCTATTGCCTCATTTATTGATACTTTAGCTGGTATATCCTCCCTATAGAGCATTTCAGCTACTCCAATTCTCAGGATCGATAGATCAATGAGTGATAATCTGTCTATACTCCAGCCCTTTAAGTTCTTAACTATTTCCTCATCAATTTCTTCTTTATTTGCTATAAAAATATTAACCATTTCTCTAGTGAAACTCTTATCATTTTCATTTTCGGTTGCACCATCTATGTATTTACTCACTGCACCGGTTTCATATTCCTTACGAATTTCCATTTGGTAATAGGCCTGCATGGCTGTTTCTCTAGCTGTTCTTCTACTCATTATTTTCCTCCTCGTTTTTTAGCTCCTAGCTCTCAGCTCTTAGTTCTTAGTTCTTAGTATATAAAAGTCTACGTCTGAGGTCATAGAAGCAGAAACTAATTCGTACTTCTCTATATATATAGAATCCATAGTAAATGTATAAATTAAACTTTTGACTGGAATCTCTATAAATGTCTAGTTTATGCTTACTCTTAACTTATTTTTTACTAATTTTAACATAAGATACATCAAACATAAACAAACTAACTCTCCTTTAACAAAGAGAGTTAGTCTCAGACTCCCCCGAAACCCGAATTTCTTCGTTGTTGCTGAAAGTGAGAACTCTTACGTATTTCTTTATACGCTGCGACCTCTCACTTTCAGCACGCCTCGAACTTCAGATTTCTCAAAAGCCTATCATCTTGTTGACTTTGTCAACAATCTGAGATGTTATGGCTCTTACCATAACATCTTTAAACTTTATAGTAAAGGGTGTATGTCTTTGAAGGGTGAAAAGAAAATTTATATGTTGATGACTTTATGTACCTTGTTTTGGGCTGGGGCCTTTATTGCAGGGAAAATAGGAGTAGAGGAATTTCCACCATTTTCTTTGGCATTTTTTAGATTCCTTGTATCTACTGCCATCATATTTCCTATAATGATAAAGTATGAAAAGAAGGACTGGCGGTTAAAAAAATCTGACTTCTTAAATATAATCCCTTTAGGAATGATTGGTATGTTTGGATATCATGCTTTATTTTTTACTGCCCTTAAATACACTACTGCAATTAATTCCTCCATGATAGGAGCTACTAACCCAATGATAACATCTATTTTAGCATCTTTACTTATAGGTGAAAAGCTTGAAATCAAAAGGCTTGGAGCAATATTATTGGCTTTTTTTGGTGTCATATTGACCATTACCAATGGAAATATTGAAGTAGTAAGGAGTGTAAGCTTCAATATTGGTGACATTATTATGCTAATTGCAGTAATTTGCTGGGCTGTTTATAGTGTCATAAGTAAAAAGGTTATGCCAAAGTACTCCCCTCTTATCATAACCTCCTATAGCTTTTTAGTGTGTTTGGCAGCTTTAATTCCATTTGTTTTAATGGAAAAGCCAATGACATATCTCCCCTATGTTACATGGAGGGGATGGGCTTCGGTTGTATATATGGCTGTGTTTGCATCGGTGATAGGGTATCTTGTTCAGCAAGTCTCAATTAAAGCAATTGGACCAAGTAAAACAATGTCCTTTATAAATCTTGTGCCTGTATTCTCTATAATTCTTTCGGCTTTAATTCTTAGAGAAAGGGTTACTATAATAAAGCTTGTTAGTGGAGCTATAATAATATGTGGCGTAGTCTTGAACTCTAAGCTAAAGACAAGTATAGAAGCTACAATTAAAGAAAAGTAATAAATTTCAGTAATACTATAGCGAAGCTTAATAGATTATAAAATAAATGACTGGGGAATAAATAGTCATACCTAGATCATTTTTGGAAAGATTAAAAATATAGAAGTGTTTTAAGGTTATATAAAAGATGGCGTTAAAAGGAAAGGTGAAATAATCAATGGATAGTAGGATTGACCTTAGAAGCTGTACTGTTGAAGAACTTGAAAGCTTATCGGTAAGGCTGGGTGATAAAAAGTTTAGAGGAAAGCAAATGTTTACCTGGATTCACAAGGGAATAGATGATATTGATTCCATGGAGAATTTATCCAAAAGGTTCAAAAATGAACTTGAAAAAGTATCATATATAAAAAATATGGATATATTAAAGGTATTGGAATCGAAGCTGGACGGAACAAGAAAGTATCTATTAGCCCTCAATGACGGAAATATAATAGAATCTGTTTTGATGAAATATAAGCATGGAAATAGCATTTGTATTTCCACTCAAGTTGGATGTAAAATGGGCTGTAGTTTCTGTGCCTCCACAATTGGCGGAGTGGAAAGAAATTTAAGCTCAGGAGAAATTTTAGGACAAATCTTAACCATCCAAAAAGATATTGGAGAAAGAGTTTCAAATGTTGTCCTTATGGGAAGTGGAGAACCCCTTGATAATTATGAAGAAGTGTTGAAGTTTTTAGGTATAATAAACCACCCTTTAGGCTTAAATATAGGTATGAGAAACATAACCCTATCTACATGCGGAATTGCTTCAAAGCTTTTAGAGCTTGCAAAGCAGAAGATGCAGATTACCTTAGCAATTTCACTTCATGCTCCTAACGATGAGCTTAGAAATAAGATTATGCCTATCAATAAGGTTTATAATATTGAAAAGCTATTAGATACATGTAAAAAATATATAAAAATTACTAATCGTAGAGTAACTTTTGAATATTCTTTAATAAGAGGTTTTAATGACAAAGTGGAGCATGCAATCGAGCTTTCTGAAAAACTTAAGGGAATGCTTTGTCATGTGAACTTGATTCCATTAAATGAGGTTGAAGAAAGGAGTTTAGTAGGTTCAACTAGAGAAACCGCTTATGAGTTTCAAAAAATACTCAAAAAAAATGGGATTGATGCAACTATAAGGAGAGAACTAGGCAGTGATATAGATGCCGCTTGTGGACAGCTCAGAAAAAGCTATATAGAAAAAATGAAAAAATAACGAATATTTGAGGCAAAAATTAAATTAATGTTTTTGGAGGAATTTAGAGAATGTCGTAGAAATAGTTATTAAAGAATATTTTGAATATTCTTTAGGTGTAGATTCTTTCTCTACTAAATTTAAGGGAGGAGATTAAAATGATAAGTTTATTAGTTGGGTCAAAGGGTACTGGGAAAACAAAGAAGATTATTAAATTAGCAAATGAAGAGGTTAAAAGTGCTAAAGGTAATATAATATTTGTTGATGATGATAAAAGGCATATATATGATTTAAAGCATAGTGTAAGGTTTATTAGTATGGACGAATATCCTATATATAATATTAACGAATTCTTTGGTTTTTTATGTGGAATTATCTCAAACGATTATGACATCAATAAGATATATATTGATGGGTTGTTAAAAGTGATGAAAACCGATTTTGATGAAATCCCTAAATTAATTAGAAAGCTTGAAAATGTATCCACCAAATATGAAATCGATTTCTTTATGACAATTAGCTGTGTTAAGGAACAGCTCCATGAAGATTTACATAAATATCTAGTATAAATATAAGCCCAGATTAAGGAGACTTTACTCCTTAATCTGGGCTTCCAATTAACCTAAAATCACTAGATATTTGTAATACCAAAGCAAAACTTACTATAGATGTGTGCCCGAGAAGTTTTACTTTCTTTATTTTGCTGTGTGCTGTCAGCCATTAGCTATTAGCCAAATAGACATTGTAGTTTTGGTCTGTGAAATATTTCAAAAAAGATTAAATTTCTAAGTCACACATTTATAAAACCCACTGAAGAATCTTTGGAAATTAATAGCTTCTTCAGTGGGTAATTTTAAGTTTTTTTGCTGACAAATACCAAGCTGCATTATATTAAATACTTCTACTCAATAAAGGATTTTCCTAAATATTTTCTTATATCCTCCTTATCACTACAAAAGTCTAAAAGCAGTTCTTTATCATTTTCTTCTAATATAACCAATACCTCAGCCTTACCCTGAAGGAAGAATTTCCGTACCGTATCCTCTTTAATTTCCCTAATTTTATTTTTATGACTTTTCTTTTTCTTATATTCCTTGGTGAAGTATGAGCCCAACAGGTTGATAACCTTAGTATATCTTTCCATATTATATACCTCCAATTATTTCAAATACCATATACTATATAAATTATACAAGTGATGATTATGTAATTCTATTAATTAGTATACCATATAAGAATTATTTATAAATATTTTGCCCATAGAATCTTAAATGAATGAGTCTTATATGTAATATATTGCACAGGATTATTGCTTTGTGTATATGATGGTATAACGACAACTTTTTTAGGAGGTAATTTAATTGAGAGTTTTAAGGGTAGGGTCTCGGGGGACGGATGTAATGGAAATACAATCGCTGCTAAAAAAGATAGGGTATAATCCTGGTCCAATAGATGGAATATATGGTCAGCAGACTAAGAATGCTGTAACTCAGTTTCAAAGAGATAATGGCCTTGATGCCGATGGAATAATAGGGCCTCAAACATATAAGGTTTTAGATATATTATTAAGGGGCTACGATACTTACTATATCCAGCCAGGAGATACTCTCTGGAAAATATCAAGGGATTATTTTACAACACTTAATAGGGTTATAGCAGCTAATCCAGGAATTAACCCATTTCAGCTTCAAATTGGTCAAAGGATAGTGGTACCCTACGGCATTGATATAGTTGATACCGATATTGACTATACCTATGAAATAATGGAAAGAGATATCCAGGGGCTTAAGGCAAGGTATCCCTTTATTGAGGTGGGTGTAGCTGGAGAAAGTGTTCTAGGTAAGAAATTGTATTATATAAAGCTTGGAAATGGGCCAAATCAAGTCTTTTATAACGCTTCACATCATGCTCTGGAATGGATAACTACGCCAGTTTTGATGAAATTCACCGAAAACTTTCTAAAGAGCTATACCAATGGAAAAGAAATAAGGGGTTATGATTTAGAGCAGATATGGAATAACAGCAGCATATATATAATGCCTATGGTGAATCCAGATGGAGTGGACCTGGTTCTAAATGGCCTTAGTACAGATAATCCTTATTATAATGAGCTTATTAACTGGAATAATGGGAGCACAGATTTTTCTCGGGTTTGGCAGTCGAATATAAGGGGTGTTGATCTTAATCATAACTATCCCGCTAGATGGGAGGAATCAAGGAGAAGGGCATTAGAGCTGGGAATAACAGGACCAGGTCCAACTAGGTATGGCGGACCATTTCCTCTTTCTGAGCCAGAAACCGAGACAGTAACAGAGTTTGTCAAAAACCATAATTTTAGGCTAGTTCTCGCATATCATACCCAAGGGGAGGTCATATTTTGGCAATTCGAGGATCTTCAGCCCCCTGTAGCAAGAACTATTGGAGAGATGTTTGAAAGGGCAAGCGGTTATAGATTGGCTGAAATAACAGGAATTGGAGCATATGCTGGAATGAAGGATTGGTTTATTCAAGAATATAGAAGACCTGGGTATACTATTGAAGCCGGCCTTGGAAGAAATCCCCTTCCGATATCACAGTTCGACAAAATTTACAATGATAACGAAGAAATATTGCTGCTTGCTTCGATTGTATAAAAATTAACAAAATGTAAAATATGTTTAAAGCTTATGAAAATATAGTATAATATATATAAGGATAATTATTATAGAATAATTATTTGGGGATGAGCTCAACCCAATTAAACGGTGGACCACCGCGAGAGGGGTATGATATGAAGACAAGAAAAGACATAATGGTTTGTATAACTCAACAAAAATCATGCGAGAGATTAATCAAGAGGGGAGTAGAGATAAAGAACAAGTTTGAGGGAAAGCTTCATGTAATACATGTAGTTAAAGAAGATTGGAAATACTTTGGTAAGCTAAAGGAGTCAGATGCTCTTGAATATCTTTTTGATATTTCAAAATCTTATGGAGCAGATTTAACAGTGATTAAAGCACCAGATATTTCAGAGACATTATCAAAATTTGCAGAAAAAAATAATATAGAAATAGTAGTTATGGGTGAATCCCTAGAAAAAACTGCACAGCAGAACATGATTAAGCGATTTAAGAAGAATCTAAATAGAAATATTATAATAGATATTGTTCCTATTAAGGAAGTTAACGAACAGGCAGTTTAGGTCTAAAGACAGATATAGAATTTAAAAAAGTTCTATATCTCAGGCTGCCCCGAAACCCGAATTTCTTCGTTGTTGCTGAAAATGAGAACTCTTACGTATTTCTTTATACGCTGCGACCTCTCACTTTCAGCACGTCTCGAACTTCAGATTTCGGGGAAGCCTGTCATCTTGTTGACTTTGTCAACAAGATGAGATATAGAATTTAAAAAAGTTCTATATCTGTTTTTTTTGTCAAAATTTTAGCAAATATGTCACAATTGTTTTTTGTTTGTTAATTATTACAAAATATGAAAAACTTAGAAGGATATACCCCTATATATAAAGAATATGTATTATGCTAGATATTTTAAAAAATAGGGAGGAATTGAGGATGAAAAAAATGAGAAGACTGAGTTTTGTACTTGCATTTATGTTGGTTTTCACAGCACTTTTCGCAAATCCGTACTTAGCTGATGCCCAAAAGGATGAGGCAGTGACCATTACCGTCTTAGGTACAAGTGACATTCATGGTGCCATCAATAGCTGGTCATACGAAAACGGCAAGGATTATGGAAATGTTGGACTAGAAAGAATCCACAACATAGTTAAACAAGTGAAATCCGAAAATCCAAATACTTTAGTAATTGACAATGGAGACACTATACAAGGAAGCATAATGACGGACGATTTATACAATGCCGACCTAAGCAAGCCTCATCCAATGATTGACATGATGAATTTTGTTGGATACGATGCAATGTCCCTTGGAAATCATGAATTTAATTTTGGACTACCATTAGTAGACAAAATAGTTAAAGAAGCAGAGTTCCCTATACTCTCAGCAAATATTTACAAAAAGGAAGACGGGTCAAACTATGTTAAACCATATGCTGTTAAAGAAATAGGGGGAGTTAAAGTTGGTATTTTAGGCTTAACTGTACCAAGCATTCCTAGATGGGATGGACCAAAGGTTGAATCCTTAGAATTTAAGCATATGGCAGAAGAAGCAAAGAAATACGTTAAAATACTTAAAGAAGAAGAAAAGGTGGATTTAATTGTAGCTACAGCCCACGCTGGATTAGATGGTAGACATGAAGACGATGGCAGTGATGCCGCTAGAAACATAGCCTTAGAAGCTCCTGAAATAGCAGTGATGTTAACAGGTCATGATCACTCAACAGTTAATGAAACTATAAACGGAGTACTAGTTGGAGCACCGGGTGCGAGATACGGACAAAGTGGTGAAGTAGTTAAATTCGATATCACATTAGAAAAATCTGAAGACGAATGGAAAGTTTTAGATAAAAAACTCAGCTTCTTAAACATTGCTGACTTTGAAGCATCGAAGGAGGCAGCAGAGCACGGAAAGCTTTATCATGAGGCAACGTTAGAGTTTTTAGAAGATACTATTGGAACCGCTACCGCAGATTTCCATCCTGCCAGCGAGATTCCAGGAGTTCCAGAAGCACAGCTTAGAGATACTGCTGTAATAGATTTAATAAACGCTGTTCAGCTTAAGTATACAGGAGCAGAAATTGCTGCTGCGGCATTATTCAAACCAAGTTCAAACTTACCTAAAGGCGATTTAAACTTTGCAAATGTATTTGACATATACAAATATGCAAATAAACTAGTAGCCGTTGAAGTTACAGGTAAAGAGCTTAAAAACTATATGGAGTGGTCGGCAAGCTATTATAATACATATAAGCCAGGAGATGTTACAATAAGCTTTGATCCTGATATAAGAATTTATAATTATGATATGTTTGCAGGAGTAGAATACAAAGTTGATATATCTAAACCTGCGGGAGAGAGGATAGTAGATTTAACATTTAAAGGTGACTCCATCAAAGATGATAATACATACAAATTAGCAATAAACGATTATAGATATAGTGGATTAAAGAGTATGGGAATCATAAGTGGTGAAGCGTACTTTAATTCAGACCCAATTACTCTAAGGAGCTATATCAAAGATTATATCAGCGAAAAGGGCACCCTAGAGCCGATGGTTGATAATAACTGGGAAATAACAGGTGCTGATTTAGACCATCCCCTTAGAGGTACTATTATTGACCTTGTTAAGTCGGAGAAAATTGAGCTGCCGACATCAGAGGATGGTAGAAGTCCTAATATAGCATCATTGAATGTATATGATTTAATTAATCAAGGAAAAATTCCTACTGAAAAGCTTAAGGAATATGAAATAGATTATACACCACTTAAAATAGTTCATACAAATGATACCCATGCAAGAATTGAAGAGGGTAGATTTGCCGGAATGGGATTTGCAAAAATAGCCACAAAGGTTAAAGCAGTAAGGGAAAACAACCCAAATGTTCTGGTTCTTGATGCGGGAGATACCTTCCACGGACAAACAATAGCCACAATTGTTCAGGGGGAAAGTGTTGTAAAGGTAATGAATGAAATAGGCTATGATGCCATGACTGCAGGTAATCATGACTTTAACTATGGACAGGAAAGGTTATTGGAGCTTGAGGATATGACCAACTTCCCAATACTTGCTGCAAATGTATATAAAGAAGATGGAACAAGCCTATTAAAGCCCTATATTATTAAGGAAGTTGGATCATTAAAGGTAGGTATTTTTGGATTAGCTACTCCAGACACTACTTACATGACCCATCCTAAGAACGTTGAAGGTATAACCTTTAATGACCCTGTAGAAGCTGCTGGAGAAATGGTTAAGGAGCTTCAAGATAAAACCGACGTGATTATTGCTTTAGCCCATATTGGAATAGCTGAGAGCAGTTCAGTAACAAGTGTTGAAATAGCTAAAGGAACTCAAGGAATAGACATAATAGTCGATGGACACAGCCATACAACTCTGCCAGAAGGTATGATGGTAGGTGAGACACTGATTGTACAGGCTGGAGAATACGATAAAAACTTAGGTTTAGTAGACTTAGTATACGAAAATGGAGAAATCAAAGATTTATCGGCATCACTATTAACTAAGGATGAAGCTGCTGAGTTAAAAGAAGACGAAGATGTAGTTTCAATTATAGCTGATATAAAAGCTGAAAATGAAAAAATTACATCGGTTGTAGTAGCAAATACAGATATTCACTTAGATGGTGAAAGAGCACAGGTAAGAACAGGTGAAACAAATCTAGGAAATCTTATAGCGACATCAATGCTCAAATCAACTGGAGCTGACATAGCCCTTACAAATGGCGGTGGAATTAGAGCATCCATACAAATAGGAGAAATCACTAAAGGTGATGTAATAACAGTGCTTCCATTTGGTAATTATGTAGTTGTTAAGGAAGTAATGGGCTCAGATATCCTTGCAGCCTTAGAGCATGGTATAGACTCTTATCCATCGGCAAAGGGTGCATTTCCTCACGTTGCAGGAATGACCTTCAAATTCGATGCCTCTAAAGAAGGCGGAGGCAGATTGGTTGAAGTTAAGGTTGGAGATCAAATGCTCGAGCCAAATAAGACCTACAAGCTTGCGACAAACGACTTCCTTGCCGCAGGTGGAGATGATTATAAAATGTTTGCCGATGATGAGATTATTGGAGAATATCCTTCACTTGATGAAGTACTCATAGAGCATATACAAAAATATGGTGTATCGGATGCTAAGATTGAAGGAAGAGTCACTGTTATTACTAATGAAGTGATTAAAGAAGATACAAAAACTGACGAAGCTGCAAAGATGTATATGGTAATAGATGGAGATGTTCTGTGGAAGATAGCTGAAAAGCTTGGATTAACTTGGGAAGAACTCTCAGACTATAATAAGCTTGAAAATCCACATCGCATTTTCCCGGGACAGAAATTGTTAGTACCAGTAAAATAGAGTAAAAAGTACAAAAAACAGTCTATCATTCCCATTGATAGGCTGTTTTTTTAAAGTCATTTTTTAATGAAGTGAGTAAAATAAAAGCTAAGCATAAAACACAATCTCAACCTAAAATCTACACATACTTTTGCCTTATTTATATGATAAATAGCTGTATTAATGATATACTAAGATAGAAAAGGTTTAAGGACTAGGAAAGGAAGAAGTCATGGAGGAGAAAAAAGAAAGATATAGAAAATATTCTGATTATCTTAAAAATAAATATGGAGAAAAGGTTTATAAAATCCCGATAAATCTTCCAACAACCTGTCCCAATAGAGATGGTGAATGTGGCAGTGATGGATGTATTTTTTGCGGCGATGTAGGAGCTGGATTTGAAAGCCTAGAAAATACATTATCCGTAAATCAGCAATTAAATAAGAATATTGAATATATTGGCAAAAGATATAAGGCAAAAAAATATATTGCATACTATCAAAATTTCACAAATACATATATGAAGGTTGACTCCTTTAAAAAATATATAGAGGAAGCTGCAAAATTTACCGACGTAGTTGAGATATGTATATCCACAAGACCAGACTGTATAGATGAGAGATACCTTAAAGTCCTAAAGGGATTAGAAAATGAATATAATGTAAAGAGCACAATAGAACTTGGACTTCAATCTGTTAACTATAAGACTCTAAAGAAAATAAAAAGAGGCCATTCTCTTGCAGAATTTATTGATGCGGTAAATCTTATCCATAGCTATAAATTTGAAAGCTGCTGTCATCTTATATTAAACCTTCCCTGGGATGATATGACTGATGTCATAGAGGCAGCTAAGATAGTATCTGCCCTTAGAATTAATCAGGTTAAACTCCACTCTTTATATATACTGCAAAATACCGAACTAGGGAGAATGTATAAAGAGGGTGAGATTACAATAATATCTGCTAAGGAATATGTAGATAGAGCTGTAAATTTTATTGAGTTTTTAAATCCAGAGATAGCTATTCAGAGATTAGCAGGTAGAGCACCAAAGGAAAGCACTTTATTTTGCAATTGGGATATGAGCTGGTGGAGAATTCGGGATATGATTGAATATAAATTAGAGGAGTTAGATACATATCAAGGAAGTAAGTATGATTATTTAAAGGGCAAGGCAGTAAGAAAGTTTATATAATTCAATACTAAAGATATAGAATTTGCAATCAAAAATATGTTATATTATTATAGATAAATTACTTTTTTAAGGAGGCCTTTATAAAAAATATACTATTAATCTGGGATATAGATGGAACCTTAATAGACAGTAAAGGCTCTGGGAGAAAAGCCATGGATGAAGCCTTTTATGAGCTGTATAATATAAAAGAAGGCTTTAAGGATGTAAGTATGGCGGGGAGGTTGGATTCACAAATCATAAAAAAGGCCTTTGAATTAAATAAAATAGATGAGAAAAATTTTGTCAGCTTTTTAGATAAATATGAAGAAATGCTAAAAAAGGTGCTTAAAAATAATACCTCACCAAGGATTTTGCCAGGGGTAAATGAAATCCTAAAGCATTCTTATGAAAAAGAAAGCTTGTTTCATGTTTTAGGAACCGGTAATTGTGAAAGAGGAGCTAGACTTAAATTATCACATCTAGGTCTAGATAAGCATTTTAAAATAGGAGGCTTTGGAGACGAAGATTCCCATAGATGGCAGATTATTAAAAAAGCAATAGAGCAAGCCGAAGGTTATTATGAAATTGATTTTCATAAAGAGAATATATATGTTATTGGAGATACCCCCCTTGATATTGAGTGTGGAAAAATACTTCATATAAAATCTGTTGCTGTTGCAACCGGGGGATATAGCTATCATGACTTAGTGCAATGTGACCCAGATTATATATTTGACAGCTTTGAAGGTTTTGAAGAATTTTTAGATATATTAATATAAAAGAATTTTAAAGCAACTACAAAATTATAAGGGGTTTTTAAGCGGGGTGGTATAATTGCAAAGAATAAAACAATGGAACAGAATCCTATTGCCCTATGAACAGGCTGTTGAGGAGCTAAAGGTTAAATTTAAAGCAATCAGAAATGAATTTAGAGATATGAATGAGTACTCACCTATTGAATTTATAACCGGTAGAGTAAAAAAAATATCCAGCATATTGGAAAAGGCCAATAGAAGAAATGTTCCAGAGGATAGAATAGAAGACGAGATAGAAGATATTGCAGGCATAAGGATAATGTGTCAATTTGTCGATGATATTTATGAAGTTGTCAAATTAATAAGAAGAAGGAACGGGAAAGATTTAGAAATTGTCTATGAAAAAGATTATATAAAAAATAATAAGGATAGTGGTTATAGGAGCTACCATGTCATCATTAGATATCCTGTACAAACTGCCTTAGGCGAAAAGAACATATTAGCAGAGCTTCAGATACGTACCTTGGCCATGAATTTCTGGGCGACAGTTGAACATTCATTAAATTATAAATATAAAAAGAATATACCAGAGAATGTAAGATTAAGGCTCAGAAAGGCAGCAGAAGCAGCCTACCAGTTGGATGAAGAAATGTATAAAATTAGAAACGAGATAATCAACGCTCAAATATCCTTTGAAGAGAAGTCAAACAGCGTATACGAGATTTCAAATAATATTCAGATGCTAAGTCTCTTTGGATATAAGGAAGAAGCAAGAATGTTTCAAAGCAAATTTAATAACCTTTGGAAAAATGGCAGCTTAGAAGACCTTCAAGACCTTTCAAAGGAAATTAAGTATGCAATTCAAAAATACCAAGCCTTTGAATAGAAAATATAATATAAAGCATAGGCTTTTCCATATATTTCAATTAGGAGTTAGTATATGAAAAAATGGTATAACAAACTATTTTTAAATGATATAAGAAGGGCAATAGATGACTATAATATGATTAAAGAGGATGAAGTAGTAATAGTTGGACTATCTGGAGGTAAAGATAGTACCTTATTACTATATTCCCTGTATCTACTTAGCAAATACTCCCATACTAGCTTTGAATTAATAGGCGTTCATTTAGATTGCGGTTTTGATATGGATATTCAGCCTCTAACAAGGTTTTGTAGAGAAAATGATATAAAATTTCATATTGAAGAAACAAATATAATAGAGTATTTAGACTTTAATGAAAAAAAGAATCCATGTTATCTTTGTGCAAGGCTGAGAAGAGGAGCACTGGGCAGAGCTGCCAAAAAATTTAATGCCTCTAAGATAGCACTAGGGCATCATATGGATGATGCTGTGGAGACATTTTTTATGAATATATTTTATAATGGAAAGCTTGGGACATTCCACCCAAAGGCATTTGAAGCTGAAAAAGAGATATTTACCATAAGACCTTTAGTGTATGTACAAGAAAAAAACATAATAAAGACTGTGGATATCCTAAAGCTTCCCGTCATTAAATCTACTTGCCCAAGGGATGGTTGTACTAGTAGGCAAGAGGCTAAGGAACTAATTGATAGCTTAGAAAAGAAATATCCAGACATTAGGGAAAAAATAATTACTTCACTCTCTAATATTGATAAAAAGAATCTATGGAAACAAAGAAAAGATTGCTGGTGATAATATGGCATTATATGCAATTGCAGATTTGCATTTGAGCTTTAATACGGATAAACCAATGGATATATTTGGTGAGAATTGGTCTAACCATGAAGAAAAAATAAAGAAGAATTGGATTGATAAGATAAAAGGTGATGATATAGTATTGATACCTGGAGATATATCATGGGCCATGAGACTAAAGGACTCAATGATTGATCTTGGTTGGATAGATTCTTTACCTGGAAGCAAGATTCTTCTGAGGGGAAACCATGACTATTGGTGGTCATCAATCTCAAAAATGAATAATTTATTTGAAAATATGTGTTTTTTGCAGAACAACTATTACAATTATAAAGACTATGCAATTTGTGGAACTAGAGGATGGATTAGCCCAAATGAAGTAAAGTTTGACGACCATGATAAAAAAGTTTATGATAGAGAGCTTCATAGACTCAAGCTATCGTTAGACTCTGCAAGGCAGAAAGGATTTAAGAAATTTATTGTCATGACCCATTATCCTCCATCAAATGAGAAGTTTCAGAGGTCAGGTTTTTTAGACATCTATGAGGAATATGGAGTGGAGAAAGTTATTTATGGACATTTACATGGAAGGGATTCCTTTAAAATGGGGCTAAAGGGTATTAATAATGGTATAGAATATATACTTGTATCCTGTGACTATATTGACTTTGATCCCATTAAAATACTTAAATAATATGATGCACTTAAAATAAAGGAGGGAAACAATGCCACAGCTTAAGATAAGAGGCATAGAAGCAGATAAGTTTAAAGTTATTAGCAAAGATTTAGTTGATGAACTGACAAGAATTGTAGGCTGTCCCCGTGATTATTTTACATTGGAATGTATAAACACTACATCAATATTTGATGGAGAAATAGTTAATACATATCCTTTTATTGAAGTAGCTTGGTTTGATAGAGGACAAGAAGTTAGAGATAATGTAGCAAAGACCATAACGAGATATGTTAATGAACTAGGTATAGAGGATTTAGATATAGCTTTTACGATTTTTAAAGAGAATAGTTATTATGAAAATGGAGAGCATTTTTAAAATTTAGGAAACTGCATAATAAATAACACTTAGATTGGATGTAACAGCTATGTTAAAACATAAAACCCTTGAAAATGTATTTGACAAATTTTTCAACCATAGAGACTCCTTGATAGTTCAATTTAGAAATGGCGATATATCAAAAAGGGAGTTCATAGAGGAACATTACCATTTCATACAGAAGCTTAACCTAAAGCCATTTAAAAATGGAATAGATTCCTTTGAAAAGGGAATTTATAACTATCAATATTATAATATGCTAGCTAAATATTGTTATATGAAATCCAAGGATAGAAGAATTGTAAAAAAACATCCTACAGTTGCTAAAAATTATGGACAAAAAGCAGGATATTATTATAATCAGAAGGATTGGTCTACCCTAAAGCTCCTTGAATATTTAGACTTTGAAAACATTGAAGCCTACTTCATAAAGGTTAAATCTAAAGCTTTAAAGGACAAACTTTATGAAATAATACTATATGACTATGATGATGTCATATTACATTCGAGGAGCAGCTTCTTATTAAATAGATTAAGAGATGAGGGAGTCTTTGAAGAAGGAATGAGAAAATCTTTAATAGATAACTATATAAATCAGAAATATTAAAAGGCGACTTTCTTCGCCTCAGGCTTCCCCGAAACCCGAATTTCTTCGTTGTTGCTTCAAGTGAGAACTCTTACGTATTTCTTTATACGCTGCGACCTCTCACTTTCAGCACGCCTC
>JANQEZ010000048.1 GCA_028278115.1 Clostridia bacterium | reverse complement strand
TTGGCAGTAACTATGGCAGTGCCAATAGTACTTATATATTCTCGAATACAATACATATTTCCCGGTAAAGGTTTATTTGATATCATGGAAATTTGTTTTGGAGGAGTTATTGGCAAGGGAGTAGGGATTTTGTATACTTGGTTTGCCCTGCACTTAGCAGCCATAGTTTTAAGGGAATTTGGAGAGTGTAGCATAATTACCAGCTTAAGGAATACACCTATGGTAATTCCTATGGTAATATGTGTAATATTAAGTATCTTGCTTGTTAAGGCAGGAATTGAAGTGATAGGCAGATGGAGCGAATATTTTCTTCCAATAATTTTATTATTAGTGCTTTTTACGATTTTATTTTTAATTCCAGAAATGAATATTAATAATATAAGGCCTACTTTAGCCCAGGGCATAGAGCCAGTTATAAAGGGTGCTTTTTCAACATTTTCATTTCCCTTTGCTGAAGTAGTCATATTTACAATGGTCTTCTCCTCATTGAAATATAAAAAATCCGCATCTAAAGTATATATATATGGATTATTGATTGCTGGAGGAATAGTATTAATTACCTCCTTAGTAAATATTTTAGTTCTTGGTGTGAATCAAGCATCAGAAATATTTTTTCCTTCCTATACTACCGCAGCTAGGATAAGTATATGGGAGGGTTGGGAAAATCTAGAGGCATTAGTTGCATTCGAGTTTTTAATAGGAGGGTTCATTAAGATTAGTATATGTCTATTATCCGCCAGTATTGGCATCTCAAAAATAATAGGGTATAAGGATTATAGGACTTTAGTAACACCAATTGGATTAATCCTTATCAATTTAGCTATTATCTTATATGATAATTTAATGGGGCTTTTCCAGTGGTCATTTAGAATATGGCCTTATTATGCTTTTCCATTTCAAGTGATTTTTCCAGTTTTAATCTGGCTTTTAGCTGAAATTAAAATAAAAAGAGCAGGAAGAAAACAATATATAGATAGAGGTTTTTAAGAGTTTGTTAATTGAATAATGATGGATTATGGAATACAATATTATATATAAATGGAAAGATACAATCAAAGAGGATTCCTTGAGCTTGATTGATATTGATTCGATAGCTTAAGCAGTATAAGGGAGGGAGAAATTATGTGGGATGATAAGTTTCGCCTGCGTGAGCATGAAAACTCTAGGCTTACAGAAGTACAAAATTCCGAGAGGCGTCAAAGAATGACTAAAAGGAAATTCAGACTTGTAGAATCACCTGTTGTACTAATTGCTATAGGAATTATATCAATATTTATTCTAGTAAACACACCGTCAGTGATGCAAAGACATGATATTAATAATGGTTTAAAGCTTCTGTATAGTGGAATCTCAATCCTAGCATTAGGGGGAATCATAGCTATTCCATTGGGGATTTATAGATTTGTCAAAGGGAAATTATGAAAAAATTTATTGTTATAGGGTTTTTAGAGTAAAACTTAACTTATACATGACTCAAATATGCGATGATTCTAGGTATTTTGAGGCGTGTATAAGTTGTAGTTTTACCTAAAATACCTATAGAAATTTTAAGATAGAGATAGATTTTGTTGAAACTTAAAATACCTATAGTTTAATTAATGGGTAACTTAAAAAACCCCCCTTTAGCTTACTTAGCCAAGGAGGTTTTGTTTAAATGCCTATTTACCTATTCATAGCCTTTTCAGCAAATTTATTGGTGACTATTTTTTCGTAAGGTGCTCTCTTGTCAAGTCCAATTGCCTTATCAATAATATCCATCATATGATTTAATCCTTCTTCAGTTAAAATCAAATCAGGTTTCCATGTATCCTGCTTTTTATACCTTTCAACTAGAATAGCAAGGACCTCTAAATCTGCGTCAGGGAAATGGGGCTGCAAGGATTTTGCTATTTCCTCTGGACTGTGCTCCTCTACCCATTTCATACCCTTATAAATAGCATTTGTAAAGGCTTGAATAGTTTCTGGATTATTCTCTATATAGCTTTTCTTAGCGGAATAACAAGTGTAGGGTATATAACCAGCCTCCTCACCAATTGAAGCGACAATATATCCTACACCCTCATTTTCAAGTAAAGAGGCTACAGGTTCAAAGAGAGTGACAAAATCTCCTTCACCCTTTGTGAAGACTCCCGCCATTACTGCAAACTGAATATCAGTTCTAACAGTAACATCCTTACCCGGTTCTAAGCCGTGCTTTCTAAGAACGTATTCTAAAGTCATCTGAGGCATACCGCCTTTTCTTCCTCCAAGGATAGTTTTTCCCTTAAGCTTACTAAAATCAAAATTATCATCCTTTTCTCTGCCCACAAGGAAAGAGCCATCCCGTTGGGTGAGCTGAGCAAAGTTAACTGCATAATCCTCCTTGCCCTGATTAAAAACGTAAACCGAAGCTTCAGGACCCATGAAACCTATGTCAGCTTGGTCAGATAGTAATGCAGTCATGGTCTTATCAGCACCCTTTGTATTTATAAACTCTACATCAAGTCCTTCATCTGCAAAAAAGCCTTCAGTTAGAGCTACGTATTGAGGAGCATAAAAGACTGAGTGTGTTACCTCTGCAACTGTAAGCTTTGTAAGCTCCTTATCTCCACATCCCGTTAAAGCTATAGATACTACTAAAGCTATAGATAGCATTAAAGAGATACCTTTAAACCTTTTCATTCAAATCATTCCTCCAAAACAAAATTTTTGCCTATAATTTTATATTATTCAGAAAAAATTCAAAGGTTACAAAATGTAAAGCTACTATAAAAAAACTGACATTAAACAGTCAGTTGAATAAATACACAATAGATGCTATGCCATAAAATGGAATAGTAATTATAATCTAAAAAACAATAAATTTCGCTGAAAGAATATAGAAACTAGTAATATTTCAGCGAAATTTATCCTATGTTTTAATTTAACTCTGATTATTATTTAATAAATATATCATCAAACTTTCCTTCTTTATACAAAGAAACTATATCATCACAACCACCTATAAACTTGTCATCTACAAAGATTTGAGGAACCGTAGAGCTATTTGTTTTTAGCTTTAATTCATCTAACCTTTCCTTTTCATTTGTAATGTCGATTTCATTGAACTCTACACCTTTATTTTTCAACAATCTTTTAGCTCTAATACAGTATGGACAAGTGTCAAATGTATAAATAACAACATTCTTTTTCATAAATAAGCCTCCTCTATTTTTTAATTCATTATAATTCTACCCAATAAATACTGATTGGACAACAAAATATAAAAAATTTCATTTTAAAGAACATATTTACTCTTAACCTTTTATTAACAATACTGTGATAAAATATATGGGCTATGGGTTTTTATTTATTAAAGTGGATATAGGTATTTTAGGTAAAACTACAACTTAT
>JANQEZ010000038.1 GCA_028278115.1 Clostridia bacterium | reverse complement strand
AAGAAAGCAGAGAAGTGGCTATCTTAAAACAGGATTTGAAACACTAACGGATAGATGGGAGATAATTGTTAAATACAAAGGGAAGAACCTAAAAAAAATCGCCAAGGAACTAGATGCCCAGTTAGAAATCCTAAGTGAAAAGTTCGCTATTTTTACCATAGAAGAAGAGAAGATATACTTACTGGCACAATATAATGAGATAGAATATATTGAAAAACCCAAGAGGCTTATTAGCTCAATAAATAAAGTAAAGGAATATAGCCTTGGTGAGTTGCAAAGATACTCAATGGATGCTCTGCAGGGTGAAGGTATAATAATAGGAATAATAGATTCGGGAATAGACTATAACAATCCTAACTTCATAAATGAAGATGGAACAACCAGAATAATAAGTATATGGGACCAATCTGCTTTAGAAGAAAAACCGCCTAAGGGCTTTAAAAAAGGAACTGAGTGGACTAAAAAAGAGATAAATGATGCTATTAAGAATATAAATGAAGATAAGGAACTATCGGTAATACATCATGTAGACGCATTAGGTCATGGAACATGTATAGCCGAAATATCTGCTGGAAACAGTAGGGGGGAAGGCGAATATAATTATGGACTGGCTCCAAAGTCTGAACTCATAGTCGTAAAGCTAGATTCCAGAGGGGGAGAGGGTTTTTCAAGGACTACTGAATTTATGAGAGCCATGAGATATCTAGTAGACAGGGCTAAAAAAGCAAATAAGCCCATTGTTATCAATGGGAATTATGGTACCAATGAAGGAGCCCATGATGGAAATTCTTTGTTTGAAAGCTTTATAGATGAGATTCTAGAAGAGTGGAAGATAACTATGGTGGTAGCTGCTGGAAATGAAGGCACTGCTGGACATCATTACGGCGATAGAATAAAGGAAAACCAAGAGATTGAGATTAACTTTGAAGTTGGGAAAGAAGAAAGGGTGATTACCCTTGAGATATGGAAAAGCTTTTATGATGTACTTTACTTTGAATTAATATCGCCCTACGGATATACCACTGGTAAGATAAAGGGAGATGAAAATATATATAAAATTGACTTGGAAAATATGGAATGCTATTTATGCTTTAACGAGCCTGTTTTATATGATAAGAGTCAGCAGCGATATATTTTAATTTTACCTAAAAAAGATACCGTTCATAAAGGAGTATGGTCATTAAGGGTCTATGGTGAAAAGGTAGACGAGGGAGCTTTAGATATTTGGCTTCCTATGACTGATATAGTCAACGAGGAAACTAGATTTACTAATCAAGATATAGGTGGAACAGTTAAAATTCCTGGAACCACATCTAAGGTCATTACAGTGGGCAGCTATGATCCCATTACAGAGAATGTCTGTGATTTTTCTGGAAAGGGAGGTTTGAATATAAGCTACAATATAAAGCCTGAATTAGTTGCACCCCATAAGAATATTATAGCTCCTATAAAAAAAATACAAGACGGAAGCTTAGTTGGAACAGGTATTTCTGCCGCATATGTTGCTGGTGCAGCAGCACTTTTAATGGAGTGGGGAATAATAAAGGGTAACGATCCTGATATGTATGGAGATAATGTCAAATCATATCTTACGAAGGGAGCCATTAGAACAGATAGAAGTATTGAATTCCCAAATAGAGCATGGGGATTTGGAAGCTTGTCAATAGAGAATAGCTTAGAGATAGCTCAAAATTCTGGAGTCAGAAGTCTAAAATATTAACTTTAAAGAAGAACTATCACAATGATATAATAAACTCAAGAAAAAAATCAGACAAAGGATGATGGTAGTGAAAAGAATAGATGAAAGAGATACTATGTTTGCTAGAATGAGCTATCAAAAAGATTCAGAGCAATATAATGATTACTATAAAAGAAATCCCGATAAAAAGGAGATAGATGACGGACTTAGGGATATGCCCCATATTTGTGGAGAAGGAACTGCCACCTTTCATCCTTTACATTCTCCATTTGCAGATGCAGGATTTAGATTTTTAGGTGATATGAAAAAATATGTAGAAGGGGATGTTAACAAAAACAAGGTAGAGGTCGAGGCAGAGGAAATAAGTAAAAAGATAAAAAAGTTTTCAAAATATTTGGGAGCAAAATTAGTTGGAGTAGCTCACATGAAGGACTATCATTTCTATAGCTATAGAGGTAGAAACCCTGAAACCTATGGAGAGAAGATAGATAAATTTCATAAATATGGGATAGTTTTTGCAGTGGAAATGGACAAGGATATGATAAATAGAGCACCCCAATGTGAAGAAGTCATTGCAGTAACAAAGGGATATATGGACGCTGCTATAATAGGAATGTGGCTCAGTTATTATATTAGAGAGCTAGGATATGAGGCAAGGAACCATATGGACGGGAACTATCTAGTTGTTGCACCCCTGGTTGCTCAGGACGCTGGACTAGGGGAAATAGGAAGAAATGGAATACTCATAACTAAGGAATATGGTCAGAGGATTAGACTGGGAGTAGTAACGACGGATATGCCTTTAATACCGGATAAAAGAGAAGATTTTGGCATAAAGGAGTTTTGCAGAGTATGTAATAAGTGTCCAAAGTCATGTCCCGGTAAAGCTATACCCCATGGAGATATGGAGCTTATAGATGGGGTAGAGAGATGGAAAATAGAGCAGGAGCAGTGCTATGCAGTGTGGAGAAGGCTTGGCACAGATTGTGGAGTGTGCCTATCCACATGTCCCTTCAGCCAAGGAGTATCAATGCAGCTAATAGATAAGATGAAGAACTCTAAAGAGAGTATGGGAGAGATATTAAAGGAATACAAGGAGAAATATGGTATAAGACCATATATTAGAGAGCCTCTAGATATATTGAAATAGCTTTAAGAGAATGATATTAAAAAGAATTTAATAGTCCTATAACCTTTGTAATAGGTTATAAGGGCTATTTTATCTTTACAAGAAATACAAAAAAGAAATGTCAACAAGAAAAAACATATTGGTTGACAATGTGAAAATCTTAATGTATGATGTAAATGTAATAAATGAGGAAATCAACTAATATGAAATTTGCTTTTATAATTTTATTAAATGTCTGTATAAAATAAAGGCGTAGATTTCCTTAATACTTACTAGTGGAGGAGAAAAGATATGGAGCTTAAAACTAGAGACATGATATTGGCAGCATTATTTGCGGCATTAACTGCGATAGGAGCATACTTAAGAATACCCACTCAGCCAGTGCCCTTTACTTTACAGATTTTATTCTGTATGTACGCAGGGATTTTATTAGGAGCTAGACTTGGTTTGATTTCTCAGCTTATATATGTTCTAATGGGTCTTATAGGATTACCTGTATTTGCAGGAGGAGCATCGGGATTTGGGTCCATTCTACAGCCATCCTTTGGTTATCTAATTGGATTCATATTATGTGGATATGTAACAGGTAGGATCAGTGAGAGAATCTACGAAGTAAAGGGAATTAAAGGTTTTACACATCTGCTAATGGCAGCTATTTCCGGTTTAGCAGTGGTATACTTAGTAGGAGTACCTTACCTTTATATGATATTTAATGTTTATAGAGGGCAAGCTACTGATTTTGGAACTGCTCTTAAATGGGGATTATATCCCTTTGTTGCCCAAGATTTAGTAAAATGTTTTATAGTAGCTTTGACAGCAGTAAAAGTATTACCAGCATTAAGAAGAGCAGGATATGTGGGGAAAGCTCAAAACAAGAGTAGCTAAAGGAGCTAAAAGACCTATGGAAATCAAAAGGCTTGTTGCAGAGGTTGTAAAAAGGATATTAAATGGTGGAGAAATTAACTACGATGAAGCCTTGACCTTTATAAGTATTGATGAGAATGACAAAGAGAGTCTTGAAGCATTATTTGATGGGGCAAATAAAATACGAGAGAAATTTGTTGGTAAGAAAGTTGACCTTTGTACCATAATGAATACAAAGTCAGGAAAATGTTCAGAGGATTGTAAGTTCTGTGCCCAATCTGTCCACTATAACACTGGTGTTCAAGAATATGAGCTTCTAGATTATGAAAAGATATTGGAAAGGGCAAAGGAAATGGAAGAAGCCGGAGCCCATAGATTTTCATTGGTAACCAGCGGCAGGGGAATGCAGGGTACAGAATTCAATAATATAGTTGAAATTTATAGGAGATTAAACGAAGATACTAATCTAAAGCTATGTGCATCCCACGGTATTATTAGTTTGGAGCAGGCTCTTGAGTTAAAGGAAGCTGGAGTAACCATGTATCACCATAACCTAGAGACAAGTCGAGATTATTATAGAGAAATTTGTACAACTCATACCTATGAAGATAGATTAGATACCATAAAGAATATTGTTGACTCAGGTCTTGAATTATGTTGCGGCGGGATTATTGGAATGGGAGAAAATAGGGAGCAAAGAGCTCAAATGGCATTGGAAATCAAAGGATTAGGAGTGAAGTCGGTACCCCTAAATATTCTTAGCCCCGTTAAAGGAACTCCAATGGAGAATCTAGAGATATTATCCCCAACAGAAATCCTAAAGACTATGGCATTATACAGATATATGATACCTGATTGCTATGTGAGGTATGCAGGAGGAAGAATAGCTTTAAAGGAACTACAGCGTAAAGGCTTTAGAGCAGGAGTAAATGCTGCATTAGTTGGAAACTACTTAACTACAGTTGGAAACAATATTGCAGAGGATAAAGAAATGATTATGTGTGAAGGCTTTGAGATATAAATATTGCTGCTAATTAAAGGTTACTAGCTTTTTTATAAAATCATTGAATAAAAAATCACTAAGAGACAAAATTCCTTAAGGAGGCTTTGTCTCTTAGTGATTTAAATGTTTTTTGAAAATTCAATTTTTAAACAAAATGAATTTAATTAATACAAAAAATCACAACTATAAATGTGTGACCGAGAAGTTTTGCTTTCAATGTTTTGCTGTGAGCTGTCAGCCATTAGCTATTAGCCAAATAGGAATTGTAGTTTTGGCCTGAGAAATATCTCGATAAAAGGTTAAGTTTCTAAGTTATACATCTATATCAGTAAAATACTGGACTTTAATTGTTTTTTACAAAACTTATTAGAATGACCCTAACACTTGCAACTTGCAACTTGGAACTTGGAACTTAGAACTTGCAACTTAGAACTTGCAACTAAGTCTCAGCCTTCAATTTATTTATTTCAATCCGTAGAAGAAGGGAAGTGGCAATAGTGGAGAGTAGATCAGCAAGTGGAAATGCTAACCATATACCAAAAAGACCAAGCCCATAAATACGAGGTAAAATTAAGATCAATGGAATAAAGAATAATACCTGTCTTGACAAAGATAGAATCAAAGATGGAACAGCCTTTCCTAGTGATTGGAA
The DNA here is from genome assembly GCA_028278115.1 of Clostridia bacterium. GTDB lineage: Bacteria > Bacillota > Clostridia > Peptostreptococcales > Caminicellaceae > JANQEZ01. Next base: position 3,226 of record JANQEZ010000038.1, on the reverse strand, counting down.
CAATGTAGCTCCGACTATTTGGATACCAAGTATAGGAATCATAGATATGACAATTCTTATAACCTTAGAGCCTTCTCTTATTAACTCTGGATTATCATTAAATACACTCATGATTTGGGAAGGAAAGAGCTGGGCAATTAAAAAGCCAAAGGTAGCTAGGACAGTGGTAGTAATCGCTGAAAGCTTTACAACCTCCATGACACGATCTATTTTTTTAGCACCATAATTGAATCCGGCTATAGGCTGCATACCTTGAACCACTCCGAACATAGGCATAAATAAGAACATAATCAATCTATTTACTATACCAAAAATAATTATAGATAAATCTCCACCATATATCCTCAAGGAATTATTTAAAATAATAGCCACTAAGCTCCCCGCAATTTGCCTAGCAAAGGAAGCTGATCCTACAGTAAATATTTCCCATAACAGATTGAAATTTGGCTTTAGGTGGTGAAGTTTAACCTTAATAGAGCTCTGACCTCCATATAGGTAAGATAAAACATAAATAAAGGATATAAACTGTGAAATAATGGTGGCAAGAGCAGCTCCCCTTATGCCTAAATCCAAGCCCTTTATAGAGAAGGAGAGTATAAATAAATTAATTGATAACTCCTCCATTATAAATATCGGATCCAAGAGAATATTAAGACCCGTTCCAATTATCATAGAATACATTGCTACCTTAGCATTTCCTTCAGCACGTATTAGATTGTTTGAAGCCACAGCGAAGGAAAAAAACATACTGCCTAAAAATATCACTGATATGTAGTCCTTAGCATAGGGCAAAAGAGTATCGGAAGCACCAAAAAGTCTAAGTAAAGGCTCAATAAAAGTAAGACCAAGGACCATCAAGATTGCACTTAGTATTATAGTAGCTAGAAATGCATTACCAGCTACTAAATTAGCTTCCTCTAATTTCTTAGCACCTAGTCTCCTAGATAGGGCAGAAGCGGAACCTATACCTATCATTAGGGAAAATGACATTAGAACCATCTGTATAGGAAATGCTATTGCAAGCCCTCCTATTGCAAGCTCTCCTGCACCTCGCCCGACAAAAATAGTATCAACAAGATTATATAAAGCATTTACAATCATCCCAATAGTGGCAGGAAGAGATAGCTTTATTAAAAGACTTCTTACCTTCTCATTACCTAACATTTCACTTCTTTTATCCATACTAAATCGCTCCTAAATAATTTGTATAAAATATAAATCTATAGGTCTATATTCTAACCCATAAGAAGTGTCTTTATAAGCTTAACATACTATAGATGTGTGACTGAAAAGTTTTACTTTCTTTATTTTGCTGTGAGCTGTCAGCCGTTAGCTATTAGCCAAATAGTCATTGTAGTTTTGGCATGAGAAATATTTCTAAAAAAGTTAAGTTTCTTAGTCACACATCTATAAAAGGCAAGATTATAATGATTTTCATGTTTTTGAAAATAAACTATTTTTATCCCTATACCTCTATTGCTTCATTAATGTTTGGAACTACAGTATCAAGTCCAAATTTCTCAATAATAAGATTCCTTAAATGGTTACTAGACTCCCTTTCACCATGTACTATAAAAACCTTCCTTGGCTTTTTGGTAAAATGATTTACCCAATCAATCAGTCCATTCATATCTGCGTGACCAGAAAAACCATCAATACAATATATTCCTGCATTTACCTTTATGTTCTCGTTAAATATATTAACCATACTAGCCCCTTCTTTTAGCCTTCTTCCTAGAGTGCCTTTAGCTTGAAAGCCAATGAAAATAACACTGGTCTTTTCCTTCCAAAGGTTATGCTTGAGGTGATGTTTAATCCTTCCAGCATCACACATACCGCTTGAAGATATGATTATTTTAGGAGTAGAAGAATTATTTATCTTCTTAGACTCTAAAAAGGAGGTAGTGAATTTGAGACTTTTAAAATCAAGGGGGTCATCTCCCCTAGAAAAATACTCTCTAGCTTCTTCGTCAAAATCGGCGATATGCTTTTTAAATATTTCTGTGGCAGATGTTGCTAAGGGGCTGTCGACATATACAGGAATATTTATAAACTCCTTAAACCTTTCCTTGTCTTCATAATACTTATTTAACTCATAAAGAAGCTCCTGTGTTCTTCCAACGGCGAAGGATGGAATTATAACAGTACCCCCTTTTTTTACCGTTTCCAATATTATATCTACAAGCTTGTTTACCCTCTCTGTTACATTTTCATGTAGCTTATTTCCATAGGTGGACTCTATTATTAGATAATCTGCATCTTCTATATATTCAGGGTCCTTCAATATAGGTCTGTTCTTAACACCTAAATCACCGGAGAAAACAAGCTTTTTCTCAGTATTTCCTTCCTTAATCCACAGCTCAACAATGGTGGAGCCTAAAAGATGGCCTGCATCTCTAAAGCGAAGCTTAATAGATTCGTTAATATTAATAATTTCGTTATATGATATGGGATTAAAATACTGCATGGATAATATTGCATCCTCCGATGTATATAGGGGTTCGATTTTCTCAAGTCCAGCCCTCATCCTCTTTCTATTTTCCCATTCGGTATCCATTTCGTGAATATGACCGCTATCCTGAAGCAAGATATCACATAAATCCCTAGTTGCAGGAGTAGAATAAATCTTCTTATTAAACCCATCTTTAACGAGCTTAGGAATTCTGCCGCTGTGGTCAATGTGGGCATGGCTAAGTATCATAAAATCTATTTCTAAAGGATCGAACTTGAAAGCTTCATGATTGAGTGACGAAAGCTCTTTACTTCCCTGAAACTGTCCACAGTCGATTAAAAAACTATATTTATCCGTAGTAATTAAGTAATTTGAACCCGTTACAACATTGGCTGCACCTAAGAAGCTTATTTTCATAATCTTTTCCTCCAGTCGGTTTAAAATATAAATAATATGTATAATCATTTTTAAATTTTAGCATGCTTTCTTCGCAAATTATTGAACTTTAAAGCTGGTTAACTATATTTACCCATTAAAAGCCCTTCATAGTCATTGAAATGATAATTAAAGATAAAGGCTTTTAAACCTTAATTAATTTTTCAAAGAAAACAATGAATGCTTCTACATTTTTTTCTTTGAAAATATTAAAGTAACCCCTTGTGCTAGTTCATGCCACCGGGGGTATTTGATATTTCCTTTCCGCTTATGCTATGAACCTGTTTTTCTTATATTTTGTAGGTTAAAACAGATTCATAAAAATCACTCAAATGAAAT
>JANQEZ010000333.1 GCA_028278115.1 Clostridia bacterium | reverse complement strand
CTTGTCATTTCCAAGGACTCGATTAAATCATCTGTATTTCCACCTGTTGAACCTATGATACGAGTTGCAGAATAATGAATATTGTAGTAATTTACCTTTGCTGAAAACTGCTTATCAGTTGGCCCAGCAAAGAAATTTAAGCATCCATCCTTGCCTAATATTTTATCTCCTTGCTCTACCAGTGCTTTTACAGGAGCATATACATATACGTCATCATATCCCTTGTTATCATCAGTAAGTGATATTAAATATTCTTCTGGTGATTCTATATTTCCTGTATTAACATATATAAGCTTAACGCCCTTTTCCTCAGCATCCTCTGGTGTAAGTATACTGCGGGCTCTATTAAGTTTATTATCGTCTATATCCGTTACAACTAGAAGTCCTGGTCTTCTATCACAGTTAATAATATAATCAATTGCACCAAGACCCATTGGCCCAGCCCCACCAAGTATAGCCATATTGCCGCCTGGTACTATCCCCATTTCATGCTCATAAACCCCGGTTTTTGTATGGTAATTGAAATGAAAGGCTCCAATGATACATGACATAGGTTCTGCTAATGATGCCTCAAAAAAGCCTTCACCATCATAATTAATTAGGCATCCAAGCTCCATGACTTCCTTTGGAATTATTGTATAGGTTGTATTTCCTCCAAAATACTTATATGAATATCCAGGGGCATAAGGACTGCCTTTATAGTTTAGTGCAGGCTGAAGTGCAAATTTATTTCCTTCTTTAAACTGGTCCTTCCATTTGTCACCTACCCTGACAATTTCGCCGGCAAATTCATGGCCTGTAATGATAGGATTAATGTCAACGTCCTCTGGGACTCTTTTATGCCTAGCTCCTTGCTTTGCAGCCTTATAGGTAGACATACAAATGCTATTTGAAACAACCTTAACCAGTATTTCATCCTCTTTTATCTCAGGTAATTCAAATTCTTCCAATCTTAAATCATCTTCACCATACATTCTTACAGCCCTGGTTTTCATATTTTAACCTCTCCCTTCAATATTTTAAACTCTACTTTATCTATTAATTTTTTTATATCATCAATGCTGCCAGATTGCGTTCCTTCCTTCATAACACTGGCTGCACTTGCAGCAACAGCCAATTTAATAGTATCTTTAAATGAATAACCTTCATCAATGGCCAGTGCTGTGGCGGCCACCATTGAGTCTCCTGCACCTACGGTGCTTTTAACCTCTACTTTTAATCCCTCTACTATTGCAATTTTATCTTTATTTATAAAAACTGCTCCATCTCCTCCACAGGAGACAATTACATGCTCTACGCCATATTCTAAGAGCTTTTCTCCATATTTTACTATGTCTTCTATGCTTTCTATGCTTTTAGAAAATATTTTTTCCAGCTCATGGATATTTGGCTTTACAAGGTGAGGACCAGACTTTAAACCTTCAATAAGTAATTCTTCGTCTGCATCAAGGATAGCTTTTGCACCCTTAGCCTTGGCTTTTCTTATTAATCTTTTATAGACTTCTTTGTCTACATTTCTAGGAACACTGCCTGAAAATATGGCTATGGAGTCCTGTGATAAATTCTCAATTACTTTTCCTTCAAATGCTTTTAAGTCATCCTTTGAAACAAATGGGCCATTTTCATTTATGTCAGTAACTAAATTGTTTACTCCATCTACAACCTTAACATTAGTTCTTGTTTGACCTTCAATAATCAAAAAGTCATTTTCAATTCCTATTCTGTCCAGATCATCCTTTATGAATTTTCCTGGACTTCCAGCTAGTAAACCCATTGCTGTACTCTTACCGCCAAGCTTCTTAATTACCTTTGATACATTGATTCCTTTTCCTGCGGCATCTATTCTTAATCCCGATTCTCTATTTACTCTTCCAATCCTAAGATTGTCTATAATCATAGTTTTATCTATGGCAGGATTAAAAGTTATTGTAGTAATCACAGTGGGAGCCCCCTTAATTTAATTAATTTGATGCTAGTATTTTCTGAATACTATTTACATCCTTTGTATTTACTAGTTTCTCTACGGTTTCCTTATCTTCCAATGAAGTCGCAATATTAGAGAGAATCTTTAAATGCTCATTATCTTTTCCTGCTATTCCTAAAACCAAGTATGCCTTATTATCGTCACCGAAATCTACCCCTTCTTGAAACTGAAGGACAACAATTCCTGATTCCTTTATTTTATCTTTAGAGGAGCCAACACCATGAGGTATAGCTATTCCATTTCCAATATAGGTTGACACTATATCTTCTCTTTCTAGCATTGCCTGGATATATTCTTCTTCTACATACCCTCCATCAACTAAAAGTCTTCCTGCCATTTTTATTGCATCTTCTTTGTTTACGCTTTTTAAGCCAAGTAAGATATTTTCTTTTTTAAGGATTTCATTGCTTTCTTTTTCAGATAAGCCCTCTCTTTGCTTTTTTATTAAAAATATAACCACCAATAGGGAAACTATTGTAAGTATAGTTATTCCTAATACGTTTCCTGTAAAGCCTCTGTTTGATGCCACTGCTCCTACTATTAAATTACTTGCATCTATAATCTTCATCAATACTCTCCCCCTAAATCATGCTGATCCTTGAATCAAGAAATCTATTTAAAATGCTATTTACATCATTATATACTTCCTCTTTTGTTCCTTTAGACAGTGTTTCGATAAAGCTAGGTTCATCTATCATACATCTACTAATTTCACTAATAACCTCTAGATATCTTTTACTTTTATTAAAGGGAGTCATCATTACCACAGCTGTTTTTATTTTTTCTTCATCACCATTACTATTTAAACAAAAAATCGGCTTATTATTACTTAGCCTTGCTATCCCAAGCTTAAGTGCATCGACTCCCTTTGTACGACAATGTAATAGAATTATTCCTTTTCCCCCTAATATTGTACTTCCATGCTTTTCTCTAGCTTCTAAGTCATTATTGATAATATCTGTCTCATTTTTATTTTTTCCTAGTAAATTGCCAAGATATTTGATTAATTCATGGATATTTTTAAGATCTAGATGGTTTTCAAAGAAAAATCCTTCTAAGATTTCCAACACGCCTTCCCCATACTCCTTCAAAGCTGAGGCACGGTCCTTTAAATTGGAGCTGGGCTTATAGATTACATCAAAGGCATTTTCACTATTTTGAACTAATTCTTCTAATGTGCTTTGTATTTTCAATATATCATCTTCTAAAAGCAGAGGATTTACATTTACAGTTGGTACAAACTCTTTTTCTAAATAAACTGTAGAAATAATTAAATCAGTCTTTTTTTCCTTTAGCCACTCTTTTTTTATCTGTATAGTTGAAACTGTATCTACAATGCGTAAATTCTTAAATTCTTTTTTCAGCCTTGCCGCCAATAGCTTAGAAGTTCCTATCCCACTAGTACAAGCGACTACAATATTATAGATTTTATTGT
>JANQEZ010000295.1 GCA_028278115.1 Clostridia bacterium | reverse complement strand
GAATTTATAATATCATCATAGATATTATATCACTATGTAGTTTATTGTAAATACTATTTTTGAGTTATTTCTTGATTTATTAGCTCTTTACAAAAGTTTCTTTAAAACCTTTGAAATTATATCATATGAAAAGCCTCTTCTCTGAAGATATCCTGCTAGTTTTCTATATATGGCATTCTTTTCTTGGCCCTCATAGGATTTCATCTTTTTTTGGGCACCTTCAAGGGCTATATGGTACTCTGTATCGGGACTTACCTCCTCCTCTAGCACTGTCTGCATCACCTTTTCATCTATGCCTTTTCTTGCAAGCTCAAGTTTTATCCTCTTGCTGCCATATTTTTTTGCCTTTGATAGTATGTATTCCTTGGCAAATTCTTCATCATTTATTAAGTCGTATTTCTTTAACCAATTAAGGGTTTTATCTATAATTTCAGTGTCATATTCTTTTTGTTTCATTTTATCTTCTATTTCTTTTTGGCTTCTTTGTCTATAGGATAGGAGCTTTACTGCGTAATCATTAGCCTTTTTTTGTTCCTTAGCTTTGATTATTTTCTCAAAATACTCTTTATCTATGATTTTTCCTTCTTCTATATGGAGCTTGTATATTATATTTTTATGTACTCCCAGGGCAAATTCATCATTTATATATATTGATATCCTGTTATTATTTCTTTTTTGAGGCTCTAGCTTAGTGATTTTAAGTTGATTTTCAAACAAGAGGGCTTCACCACTTTTCTTTTTTTACAATCTTCTATTGGTTTTATCTTTATGTATATAATTATAACTAAAATATTGACTAATGTTTACTAGTCCTTAAACAAGAAGTCAACTGCTTCTTTAAATTGGGTGTACATCTTTAAACCTTCTAAGCTTTCTAGGCTTTGTATTAGGCTTTTATAGTACCATTTTTGTTTTTCGTAAGGGGCATTGAATCTGTTCCACAGCTTATTTCCTATATCTTTATATCCGGCTATCATGCTTCTTATGTTGCTGAGTTTATCTGCACAGGCTATCATTTTTACTTGTTTTTCGGCATTTTTTAAGCCTTCTATTGTATGTAATTTTCTTTCATCCCATAAGCGATTTTCTCTGCCTTCAAGCTCCTCGGATGTGGATAGAACCAGCTCCAATATTTTATCTCCAAATATTTCTTTGATATCCTGGGGTGTTAGGTGGGTATCCTCCAATGTGTCGTGGAGGATTCCTGCTGCTATACAATAGGTATCGGCTCCATTTTCTTGTAGAATCAAGGCTACTTCAAAGGGATGAACTATATATGGAATATCCGTCACCTTTCGATACTGCCCCTCATGGGCTTTTGCTGCTGTCTCAATTGCTTTGTTTATTATATGGTTAAATTGATTCATTGTATTGATATCTCCTTATTTTAATGCTTTAGCCAGCTAAGCAGCTCATTATATTTATTTTTGGTATCTTCATAGCCTAAGCTATATAGAGCCTCAATCCTCTTTGAGTTCCTATCGAAGGTTTTTAGCTTGAGATACTTACTGGGCCTTATTACAAAGGTTTTTCCATCTTTTTCAAGCTCTTTTATGTAATCCATCGAATCATTATGTGTCCTATGGCATTCTAAAATGGAGCATACTAAATCTTTATATTGTGGATAGATTTTATTTGCCAGCCATTTCATTTTGAAGGGCTTTTGATTATATCCATCTTCACTGGTTAGAACGACGACATTTTTAATGTTTCCATCTTCTATGGACTTTTTTATGGGAATAGGGTCTGATATTCCCCCATCTAGTAGATTTAGTTCTTTGAACTCAACGGTTTTTGTTAGGAAAGGTACACTGCTCGAAGCTTTTACAGCGGTTATGATGTCCTCACATTTATCTTTTTCTATATATATGGGAGCCCCGGTACAGCAATCAGTAGCTGTTATTATGAGCTTTTCATCCTGTGTATTTATTGTATCAAAATCCAGCAGCTTAAGTCTATTGGGTATTTTATCAAATACTAAATCCATCTCAATGATACTTCCCTTTGTTAATAGGGTTTTGACACCCATACAGTTAGTATCCGTCATATAGTTCATGCATATCTTTTTACCAAGTCCCCTTTGCTTTGCTGTATATGCTATTGCATTACATGCTCCTGCTGAGACTGCAATGGTATATGAGAAGTATAAATCCTTTTCCATAAAAAAATCCAATACTCCTGATGTATATACTCCTCTCATACCGCCACCCTGTAGCACTAGTCCTACTTTTTCCACAATATCACCTTGGCTTTTTGTTTTATTAAAATTTTTAACATTATCGCCTGTGTCTATTCATGCTATTTGAATGTAATATTATGGATATAGCCAATATTGTAAATTTCTTTAAAAATAGGATAGTATTTAAAAATGAAATTATTGAATTTCTTTTAAAAAATATCTGAGTTCCTTAGCAAGGACAAAGGGCAGCTCTTTCCTTTTATTCCTTTTTATTTTTTATTAAACCATTGAATATATTCTAAAACATTATTATCGAGGTCAGAAAAGTATATCCAAGTTTCTTCGCCTGCTATTTCCAGGGGACCACGTATTATATTTATATTGTTTCTTTTCAGCATTTCAACTGCTTCTTTCATATCTTCAATTTCTATACAAAAATGCGGACAGTAGGGCTTCTTTATTTCAGGCTTTATATAGGCTGTACTTAGGTCTTGTATTAGTTCTATTCTTGCGTCTTTAAAATCTAAAAAAGCATATTCTTCATTCTCATCTTTGTTTATTCCTCTAAAGTTTAATTTAAAGTCAAGTTTTTTTGTATAAAATTCTATGGCTTTATCCATGTTAGATACTTGAAAAGCACAATGATCAAATCCCATATTCTTATTCCCCTTTCACTAAAAATCTAATTGATGAGTATATTATTATTTATATTACTTTTTGATTCATTTGTAAAGATTAATTGGAAAATTTTACATATATATTTTAGGCATATATATTTTTTATTTGTCCATAATAAATAGTGTCGGGGACATAACGGTTGAGCCAAGATCTATATAGGTTCTTATACAGGGATGTATATAGGTCGGCCAAAGATTGTATATCGGTCTTGTCTGGCGGGTATGCAGTCGGAGGGAAGATTCTATATGGTTGGGAAAGGTTGTATTGCGGTCGTACCTTGTATTATCGTAATATGATCCCAACCTATCATATAGGGTCGAGCTAAGATCTTACACGGTGTCGACGTGGTGTTTTGGTAAAACAAGATGCTGCAAATGATGTTATATAGTCGAAAGATTATATAGGGTTGTTAAGATATCGTGTCGGGTCGAACGAATCATCATTATGGGTAGTGAACTGCCTGGGTTTAGTCGAAAGATTATGTTTGGGTACAAAGTTATCTATACTGGTGTGAGATAGATCGTTATGTTCTCGATCTATTTTTTTTGTTTTTGAATACTTGACAATAGGGTTGGGGGTTTTTTGCAAGTTCCAAGTTCCAAGTTGCAAGTGTTAGGGTCATTCTAATGAGTCTTATGTCAGAAGATAGTTTGAATCTTAGGAGTTGACTTGTAATGTTTTTGAATTTTGCTTTAATAGTCTATTTCACTATGCTTTAGATATGTAATTTCTGATAAAAAAAAAGATAAAATCCTTTTATTTAGATTTTATCTTAATATTAAACAGAAATTGCTATGCTACATTCCGGCAAAGGCTGATATCATTCCTGAAAACAGTCCTAACATCATTATTCCTGCTATGGTTAAAGCAACAACTTTTTTTGTTTTTGGATTCATAATACGCCGCCTTTCTTTTTAGTGAATTTATGTATAGACTTAATTAAATTTTTCATATTTAGCAATTATATACAGTTTTGCTTTAAAAAATAAAGACCCTTGTATAATATCAGTATCTTTTTTATTTAAGCCCCATAGATTTTAGTTTTTCAAATAGGAAATTAGGTATGCCGATAAACTCTAGACAGATTTTGTTCATATCTCCTATCTTTTCAGAAAATTTAACTTTACACATAAGCTTGTCAAAGGCTATCCCCTCAAGATTTAAGTTTATAAGTAATACATCTTGACTGCTAAATTCCTTGTCGGTTATTACGTCTAGTCCTTCTAAAAAAATGTTTAGCATTATTAGCTCACAGGATGAGCTTAATTTGATTAGCTGCCCGTTACGATAATAGCTATATAGGGATACTCTTTGAAAGTATTCCTTCTCTATTCCTCTTTTATAATCTTTTCCCATTTACTTTACGCCCCTCTAACTCATTCTAGATAGATATCTTCAACCTCAACCTGTTTTAATAGCTCCATAACCTTTACCTTGAAGGTTTGAATTTCTTCTTTGTCGTGGATATACCTATCATCAGTATTTTTATCATTATTTAATTCATTTATTATATCAATGAAAAATTTATCGTGGGCTAAATGTATTCTGTAACAAACGTCTTTGCTATCTTGTCTTCCTTTCAGTACTACACCCGGCCTATTTTCAGTCATATTATCAACATAATCAAAAAACTGCTGTATAGTTAAGCCCATATTTTCTCTCCCCCCATTAAAGCCGTCATATATATTCCAGTGATTTACTTATGGCTGCCTTTTATAAATTATATGTCCAAATCTACTTTATAATTCTCATTACTTATTTGATACCCATAAGATATTTGGCTTTACCATATATATTTTTAGCTGAATTAATCATATGTCTCTTAATTATATAAAAAATCAGACCAAATTCCTATACTTTTTTTGAAAAATATAGAATACTGGTACTAAAAAATACTTTGGTATTTTGGGTAGAAAGTAAGAACTGCAACAGGATAGACCTTTAAGCCTATCCTGTTTTATTATTTTAACTTAATTAAGAGCTGACCGGCTTTTACTTGTTGGCCTTCTGAAACAAGTATGCTGTCCACTTCTCCCTCTATGGTTGATAATATGTTTGTTTCCATTTTCATGGCTTCTATGACTATAAGGCTTTGCTTCTCTTTAACTGTATCACCGTTTTTAACAAGAACTTTCGTTATTGTTCCTGGAATAGATGATCCTATTTCCTTTTTATTATTTGGGTCAGCCATTACGGTTACATCAACTACCCTGTTTTCACCATAGCTTTTGTCTAGGATTTTAATTTCTCGTCTATTTCCATTGACCTCAAATACAACGGTTCTATATCCTTCTTCATCAATTTTACCAACTTCAACTAGCTTGACTATGAGTATTTTTCCTTCTTCTAGCTCGACTTCACTTATTTCTCCTTCCTTTAGTCCATAGAAATATACATGGCTCTCAAGGTTGCTAAGCTCTCCGTATTGCTCAAGGGATTTAAGATACTCACTATATACCTTGGGATATAGTGCATAGCTTAGTTTATTTCTCATATTTGCCTTCATATTAAATTCACTTTTCAGTTTCTTTCCTATTTCGTCAAAATCTACGGGCTCAAGTATTTCACCGGGTCTACATTTTATAGGTTTTTCTCCCTTTAGGACTATTTTTTGAAGTTCTTTGGGAAATCCTCCTGAGGGCTGACCCATCATACCTTTAAAATATGATACTACGGAGTCTGGGAAGGTTAGGTCCTTTCCTTTTTCTGTTATATTTTCATTTGTAAGCTCATTTTTTACCATAAATATTGCTAAATCCCCTACAACCTTTGATGAGGGTGTAACCTTAACTATATCTCCTAAAAGCTCGTTAACGTCTCTGTAGGTTTCTTTTATTTCATTAAAGAGATGACCCATTCCAAAGCTTTCCACCTGAGGTCTTAGGTTGGAATATTGACCACCGGGGATTTCGTATTTATAGATTTCGGCTGTTCCAGATTTAAGCCCTGATTCATAGGCTTCATATACCTTCCTTACATCCGTCCAGTAATTTGAGATTTTTTGTATATTGAGAATGTCTATTCCAGTGTCGTATTCTGTATTTTCAAGGGCCGCAACAATTGAATTTAGTGCTGGCTGGCTTGTAAGACCCGCCATTGCATTAAAGGCAGTATCAACTATATCCACTCCGGCTTCTGCAGCCATTAAAAGGGTAGCTACTCCATTGCCGCTTGTATCATGGGTGTGAAGATGGATTGGAATGGAAATCTCCTGCTTTAATGCTTTAATCAGTTTTGTTGCTGCATAGGGCTTTAGTAATCCTGCCATGTCTTTAATTGCTAGTATATGTGCACCCATTTTCTCAACATTTTTAGCCAAATCAACATAATATTTTAATGAATATTTATCACGTCTCTCATCTAAAATATCTCCTGTATAGCATATACACACTTCTGCCAGTTTTCCGGTTTTCAAAACTTCATCAAGGGCTATTTCCATTCCCTTTAGCCAGTTTAGGGAGTCAAATATTCTAAATACATCTATACCTTTATTGGCAGCTTCATCTATGAATTTCCTTATTACATTGTCTGGATAATTGGTATATCCCACAGCATTTGAACCCCTTATTAGCATTTGAAACAGCAGGTTGGGAACTCTTTCTCTAAGGGCTTCAAGCCTCCTCCAAGGAGATTCTCTTAAAAATCTATAGGCTACGTCAAAGGTTGCACCTCCCCACATCTCTAGGGAGAATAAATCTTTGCCATAGGCAGCGGTAGACTTGGCTATCTTCACCATATCCTTAGTTCTTACTCTTGTTGCAATTAGTGACTGGTGTGCATCTCTAAATGTGGTATCGGTTAGCAAGAGTTTCTTTTGATTTTTTATCCAATCAACTACACCCGCTGGGCCTTTTTCACTTAGGAGTTGTTTGGTTCCTGCTAATCCACCAAGACTAGGGGTCTTAGGTATGAGTGCAATATCATAATCCTTCTTAGAGCCCCTTACTTCGTTTACTACTTTTTCACCGATAAATCTTAAAATCTTTGTTTCTTTATCCTTCTTAGGTCTAATGTCAAAGAGCTCTGGAGTTTGCTCGATAAAGTGGGTATCACACTGTCCACTTAGAAACTGTTTATGGTTAAGAACGTTTATAAGGAATGCATCGTTTGTTTTGACGCCCTTTATATTGCTTTCCTTTATGGATCTTGCTGCCTTTCTTGCTGCATCTTCAAAGGTTCTAGACCAAGATATTACTTTTACTAATAGGCTGTCGTAGTAGGGGGAGATTATGGAGCCGGTATAACCATTACCTCCATCAAGTCTGATACCACAGCCAGAGCTCGTTCTATAGATATCCAATCTTCCAGTGTCAGGTGCAAAGCTGTTTGAAGGGTCTTCAGTGGTTACACGACATTGGATGGAGTATCCACGGGTTTCAATGGCTTCTTGAGAAGGTATATTTATCTTCTCTGAATCCAAGGAGTATCCCTCAGCGATTAAAATCTGACTCTGTACTATATCAATGCCCGTTATCATTTCTGTAACGGTGTGTTCAACCTGTATCCTTGGGTTCATCTCTATAAAATAGTGATTCCCATACTTATCCACTAAAAATTCCACTGTTCCAGCACTAACGTAGCTTACTTCCCTGCCTATTTTTAGTGCATCCTCACATATCCTTTGTCTTAATTCGTCACTTATAGCTATTGCAGGAGCAAATTCTACAATCTTTTGATGCCTTCTCTGTATAGAGCAGTCCCTTTCATATAGATGGACAATGTTTCCCTTTTTATCTCCAAGAATCTGTACTTCTATATGTTTTGGCTTTTCTAAATATTTCTCAATAAAAATATCATCTATCCCAAAGGCTTTTTTTGCCTCGTTTTTAGCACTATGATACGCTCTGCTTGTTTCATCCTCAGAATAAACTATTCTCATCCCTCTACCGCCTCCACCAGCAGCGGCCTTTAGGATTATAGGGTATCCGTGGACCTTGGCGAAGTCTACGGCTTCCTTCTCTGAGGCAATTGGTTTATCTATTCCAGGTATGGTTGGAACTCCTACCTTTTTAGCTAATACCTTTGATTTAATCTTATCTCCTATATTGTCAATAGTCTCACTAACAGGCCCAATAAATTCTATTCCAGCTTCTTTACACTTCCTTGCAAAGACTGGGTTCTCCGATAGGAAGCCGTAACCGGGATGTATAGCATCAACTCCCTTTTTAAGGGCAAGCTTTATGATTTCATTCATTCCTAAATATGCCTCTATAGGCTTCTTCTTTTCGCCTATTAAATAGGATTCATCAGCTTTAGTTCTAAAAAGGCTATATTTATCTTCTTTTGAGTAAATAGCAACGGTTCTAATTCCAAGCTCTTTACAGGCTCTGAAAACTCTTATTGCAATTTCTCCCCTATTGGCTACCAATATTTTATTAATTTTCCTTGTCATTTTTCCCCTCCTTAGGTAATATATAAAAGCTTTGAATAAATTGTATAATTATCTTTAGAAGAAGCTTTGTATTTGGTATTAAAAATCCTAAATGAATTCCTTTTCCACATATCTTCTAAAAATAATTTAGTTTTTAAAAACTGTTATCTATATATATTCATTTTTTATATATCATAATTTTCTATTCTTTCTTAAAGTTGCGAATATTTTTAGAATTTATTATATATTTTGTTTGCTCCTATGTCAAGAACTTTAAAGGTGTTAAGATGCTTTTTATGTATATATTTTTTTTGCAGATATGACTTTATTATTAAATATGTAGGTTACTAAAAGGCTGTGAGTTTACCTATTCATTGTATAATTATAAGTAAAAAGGTATTAGATGAAAAAATTTGAACTATTAAAAATTTTGTCAAATTCAGTACATCATTAGCGTTTTTTATAGTATAATTATGATATTATGTTAATTGATTTTTGATATAAAGATTAGGAGATACATAATGACAAATTTTAAAAAAATCCTTTTGGGAGCACTTCTTGTCACCTTATCTTCTCAATTCTATATTGATATTTTGATTTCTGATTTTCGTGTTACCTGTGCCGTAATTACCCTTGGACTGTTCTTATATATCAATAGAGATATTTCTCCTGTTGTCATGGGTATTGCGGTGGCTTTTTCCACGTATTTTTGGCGAGTCCTAGTCTATTTTTTAAGAAATGGTATTGACTATAGTATCAAGGGAGCCTATATACCCGAAATCTTCTTTTATATTATCTATGGGATACTGGTTTGGAGACTAATCAATGTTACAGTGTCCTTAAATCAAAACGTATTTGTCATAATTACGATTTTTTCTGATTTTACTTCAAATATTATAGAGATTTTAATTAGGATTATTTATTATAATTATACTTTCTACTTCGATATTATTCCCTCTTTATTGATTGTAGCAATGATACGCTCTATTGCTGTATGGCTTATTATAATTGCTATAAAGTATTATAAGATGCTTTTGTTAAAGGAAGAGCATGAAAAAAGATATAGAAAGCTCCTCTGGCTTACGATGATTTTAAAATCAGAAATGTATTGGATGGACAAAAATGTTGATAAAATCGAAGAGGTCATGTCGGATGCCTATAAGCTTTTTGAAGAGATTCGTGATTCAAAAAATCCTGCTAATTGGGCCGGTAGGTCTGTGAAAATTGCCAGTGATGTACATGAGATAAAAAAGGATTATGAGCTTGTCATCCGTGGTGTAAGAAGCATTACGGAAACTCCCTATAAGGATAACGGAATGTATTTTAAAGATATTATGAGTATACTAGAGGAAAAGATGAAAAATGAAATTAGGTTTAAAAATCTCGATGTTGAGCTATCCTTTGAAAGAAGTACAGATTTTTACACCGACAAGCATTATCAGCTTATGTCAATTTTTCGGAACCTAATCATGAATGCCCTTGAGGCTTTAGATAGCAATAAAGAGCCTTCAAAAATATCCCTTGTTCATCAGAGACTCTTTGAGGAGCACCTTTTTAAGGTTATAGATAATGGCAGCGGTATTGATAAAAACGATATGGAATTTATTTTTTCCCCAGGCTTTTCAACTAAAATCAATTATGAAACTGGACAAATAAATAGGGGACTAGGTCTAAGCCTCGTAAAGGATATAGTTGAAAATGATTTAAGGGGAAGGATAAGGATAGAGCCTGCTTTAGAATTAGGAACTTGCTTCAGTATTTATATTCCTATTGAAGAAATTGAGGTGAGTGTATGAAATACTTCATAGTTGAAGATGATTTAAATATTGTAAAGATATTAAGCAAGATTATCTATGATAGGGAACTTGGTGAGGTTGTAGGATATTCTTTAGATGGAGCTTCTGCCCTAAAGGAGATTCTAAATTTAAGACCGGATATTGTCCTTGTGGATTTGTTTATTCCACAAAAAGACGGTATATCTCTTGTGAAGGAAATAATGAAAAATGAGGAGAATATATCCTTCATTATGATTTCCCAGGTTTCTTCTAAGGATATGATTAGTAAAGCCTATGAAAATGGTGTTGAGTTTTATATACAAAAACCTATAAATGCAGTTGAAATTCAAAATGTCATTGGCAGCGTAAAGGATAAAATTCTTAATAAGCGCAAGCTAAATCAAATTAAAAATCTTTTTAGCCTACAGAATACCTCTCCGAAAAAAATTACTAAATCTGATTATGAAAGAAATCTTAAATATGTTCTTCAAAAAATCGGTGTTATGGGGGAAGCTGGAACAGCAGATATAATAGCAGTCATAAAGTTTCTAATTGAGTCAAATGCAAAGCTTTCTGACTTTACCATTAAATCTATATGTAAAAGGTTTAGCTATAATCCAAAAACTATGGAGCAAAGAATCCGTCGTACAGCTTTGAAGGGCATGATTAATCTAGCACATCTGGGAATTGAAGATAATATGAATGATACTTTCTTAGAATACTCAAGTGGTTTATATAATTTTAGGGAAATCAAGATTGAAATGGACTATATACGTGGTAAAGGCAAGGAACGTGGTAAGGTAAGTATAAGGAAATTTATTGATGGACTGATGTATTATAGTAAAAATTAATAGTCTGATTTTTCATAATTTTTAGCTATTTCAGTAGTCTTTTGAAACCTTCTGTAACCTCATGAAACTCACCTGTTATAATGAAATAACTTGTGAGTGAAAGGGGGAATCGGAAGGTTTATTGATTTTTTTATACTTATTTTAAAGGAGGAGAATTATTCATGGAAGCTTTAAACGCACTTATAGGTACAATTAATAGTTTTGCATGGGGAGGAATAATGATATTCTTCCTTGTTGGTACTGGCTTTGTTCTTACTATGGGAACAAGAATCGTACAGTTTAGAAAGCTTGGTTATGCTTTTAAGTTATTATTCTCCAAGGATCATCAAGGCGAGGGAGACATCACACCCTTTCAGGCTTTAATGACTTCCCTTGCTGCTACTATCGGTACAGGTAATATCGCAGGGGTTGCTGGTGCAATTGCGGCCGGCGGTCCGGGTGCTGTATTCTGGATGTGGGTTACAGCAGCCTTCGGTGGTGCTACAAAATATTCAGAAGCACTTCTTGCTATTAAATACAGGATTACAAATGAAAAGGGCGAAAAGTCCGGTGGACCTATGTACTATATCAAATTAGGTATGGCGGAAAGATATGGCGGCAATTGGGCTTGGCTTGGATGGCTATTTGCATTATTCGGTACGATAGCTGCCTTTGGTATCGGTAATATGGTACAGGCAAATTCCGTTGCCCAGTCTCTACAAGCTTCTATTGGACTTTCTCCAGTTATTTCCGGTATAATTATTGCACTTGCAACAGCTCTTGTTATATTTGGAGGAATTAAAAGCATAGGAAGCGTAGCTGGAAAAATAGTACCTATTATGGCTGTAATATACGTTGTAGGTGCATTAATAATATTATTTAGAAACGCATCTGCTGTACCTGCAGCCTTTGGTATGATTTTCTCAAATGCATTTTCTGCAAGGGCTGTAGGAGGAGGACTCCTTGGTACTGTTATTAGATTTGGTGTTGCCCGAGGTATATTCTCAAATGAGGCGGGTCTTGGAAGCTCACCTATTGCCCATGCAGCTTCTAAGAATAATGATCCTGTAAAGCAGGGGATTATAGGTTCTTTGGCTTCTTTCTTAGATACCTTGGTTGTGTGCTCAATGACTGCCCTTGTTATACTGGTTTCAGGCTTAGTACAATTAGACCCTGTTTCGGGGGCAATGTCCATCACAGATGGTTTAGGCGGAGCTGCACTGACTACTAGTGCCTTCAATGTAGCCTTTCCTGGAATCGGAGGTATGATTGTTGCCTTTGGTCTAATCTTCTTTGCATTTTCAACAATACTTGGATGGTACTACTATGGATCTAAATGCTTGGAGTATATAGCTGGCGTTAAGGCTATTAAATTCTATAAGGTTATCTGGATTGTCCTCGTGCTCTTTGGAGCGATGTATAAGGTTGGTTTTGTTTGGAATCTATCGGATACATTCAACGGTCTAATGGCTATTCCAAACTTAATTGGTCTACTTGCTCTTAGCCCAATGATTTTTGCTATAACTCGTGATTATGAAGCTGGAAATCAAGAGAAGCTTTCAAAATAGTGTTTTTTCTCATCTAGTTTAAATTATTAAATAGGAGCCTTTTTAGGCTCCTCAGGCTGTTGACAAACCCGAATTTCTTCGTTGTTGCTTCAAGTGAGAACTCTTACGTATTTCTTTATACGCTGCGACCTCTCACTTTCAGCACGCCTC
>JANQEZ010000264.1 GCA_028278115.1 Clostridia bacterium | reverse complement strand
AAAAAGACAAGATACTGGTATTCTTCTGATACTGCTAAAAAATATGGAGAGGAATCTTTTTCTCTATATGACAAAGGTGTAAATAAAGTTGAGCATCCTCTGTTTGATTATCGTCTTTCAGATATAATGACCGGCACCATATACCTTACTGAATTATGTAAAGAAAAACACTGGATACTTAAGGAGCATAAATTGCTGGGGGAAAGTATTGTTCCAGGAACAGCTTATATTGAGATGGCTCAGAAGGTTTGCAGCAGTACATATGGCGGCAATCAAGTGGAACTTACTAACATTGTTTTTTTCTCACCCCTATTTGTTAATGAGGATGAGAAAAGAGATGTTTATACTGAAGTTAGAAAGCATGATGAGTACCTAGAGTTTACCATTTGCAGCAAGTATAATGACAAATGGATTAAACATGTTCAGGGTAAAGCATTTGATATATCAGTTAAAAAGACGAAGCTTTATGATATTGAAGCTATAAAAAGCAGATGTACTAAAGAGATAGAGGTAAGTGAAGTCAAAGATAAAACAGAGATAGCAGAATTTGGACCTAGATGGAATACTGTAACTGAAATATTAGAAGGCATAGATGAAATGCTTATATCCCTTGAATTACCCGATGAATTTTCTGATGACTTAGAAGATTATTGCATGCATCCCTCCTTGCTGGATAATGCAGTAAATATATCAATAAGGCTTAACCACGATGAGAATTACTATCTTCCTTTCTCATATCAAAACTTTAAAATCTATAATAAAATACCTAAAAAGTTCTACTCTTACATTAAGAGCCAAGGTAAGATTTCAGAAGGTAATGAGATAATTTCCTTTGATATATTGCTTCTTAACGAAAAATCTGAGGTGTTCGCTGAAATTAATGACTATAACATTAAAAAGGTAAATAAAAAAGAATTTAAAACAAAAGAAATTGATGCTTACTATGAAAACCTATGGATTGAAAAGGAATTAAATAGTTCTATAGGTGAAGAAAATGGAAGTGTAGTAGTATTTAAGGACGAAAGAGAGACAGGACAAAGATTAATAGAATTACTGAAGAATAATGGGAGAAAGGTCATTGAGATATCATTAGGAGATAAATGCAATAGGATATCGGATAATAGCTTTGTAATACGTAATGTAGAAAAAGATTATAATTATCTTCTAAAGGAGCTAAAGAAAGATAATATATCTCAGATAATCCATCTTATGACCCTCACAGAGAAGGTGGAAGTAAAGGATATTAAAGCCCTTGAAGAATATCAAAACAAAGGGGTATACAGTTTATTCTACCTTGTTAGAGCCCTAGTATCAAATGGATATAATAATTTGATAGATTTAGTGCTGGTATCGGACTATGCAAATGAAGTAGACAAAGAAGAAAAAAGGATTTCTCCCCATAATGCAGCCTTCTTTGGACTTGGAAAAGTTATTGTATATGAGTATAATAACCTGCTTTGCAGACATATAGATATTGATGACAATACAAGCATAGATAAAATCTATAATGAAATTGCATCACAAGAAAAAAAATATGAAGTTGCATATCGTAATGACCATAGATATGTGCAAGAGTTTAGAAAAATGAGCATGAAGACTAAAGCAGATAGGGAGCTAAATATAAGACCCCAAGGAACCTATATTTTAACCGGTGGTATGGGGGGAATAGGAATTGAATTAAGTAAATACTTAGCACAGCAAAACAACATAAATATTTGCTTTATTAACAGATCACCTATACCTAAGCGTGAAAAATGGGAGGAAATATTAGATAGTGATAACGATAAAAAGCAAATAAAGAGAATCAAGGCTATAAAAGAATTAGAAAATATGGGCTCAAGGGTTGAATACTATAGTGCAGATGTTTCCAAAGAAAATGAACTAAAGCCAGTAATAGAAGATGTGAGGAATAAATTTGGTGAGATTAATGGTGTATTCCACTTGGCGGGTCTAGCTGGTGAAGGATTCATAATAAGAAAAGAGGAAGAAGAATTTAGGAAGGTTTTAGCTCCTAAGATATATGGAACTTGGCTGCTAGATGAACTAACCAAGGAAGATAATCTGGATATATTCTTGTTATTCTCATCTATATATACTTTAATAAGCGGTCCTGGACAGGGAGATTATTGCTCAGCAAATTCTTACCTAGACGCATTTACAGCATATAGAAATAAGCAGAGTAAAAGAACCATAACAATCAATTGGCCCGGTTGGAAGGAAACAGGTATGGCATTTGATTATGGTATGACCGAAAGCAGTGGACTATTTAAAACACTAACTACAGAAAGGGCAATAAGCACCCTT